>JAJZUN010000096.1 GCA_021848555.1 Pseudomonadota bacterium
CCCGTGCCATGTCGTCGCGAGGGAAGGCAAGGCCCTTCTCCCTGAAAGAAGTGCGGCACGATGCTTTCGAGGACAGAGTCGCTGTCGGTCGAAGTCAGGCGTAGTTGGAGTCTGGGGGCGCTGGCCATGAGCGCGCGCAACTCGTCATTGGTCGAGCCGACGATTTGGGAAAGCCCATCCTGGTTTTCGAGCAGCGTGCCTTCCGGCGGATCCCAGAGTCTCTGCCGCTCCGCTCGCACGGCTGCCGCAGGCATACCCCCGAGTGTCGCCACCACGCGGCGAAACAACTCCGACGAAAAGGAAATCCAGCGGTCCCATGTACGCGAAGCAGGGACCAGAAAGAAGCCCAACTCGTGGAGCACCTTAGTATGGATCGTGCGCAGGTGCGCATCTTCCGCGAACGGATCACCCAGCGTGGCCTCATCATCCACGAAGAAGCGAAGCGTTTCAGCTTCCAGTTCGTCCAAATCGAAACGCGCAGCAAAACCGATCTGCACGGCCAGGTCAGTATGCTGCGCGTCCGGCGCAGCGTTCAACGTCTTGGCCTTCGGATCGAACCATTTCTCGACGCCGCGTTCGGGGCTGAACCAAGACGAATGATGGTGGGGGTCGTTGGGCGTAAAACCCGTCACGGTGGCGATGCACAGTATCCGGGAAATTTCGTTGGGCTCGCTGCCATGAAAATCATGCTCGGTCAGGCGGCGGACCAGCCGATCGCGCCCGAACAAGAGCGCCAGCGCCTCGATGATCGTGGTCTTGCCGGAATTGTTGGGGCCGACAAGAACCGAATGATCACCCAGTGCGATATCTGCTGAACGAACGCCCCGGAACCCGTTGATTCTCAACCGAACGACTTTCATCTGGCTCTACCCTCCCAATCCGGTCATGAGAACACGCGTTCCAGCGTCGCCGGGATGAGCGCGTCGTTGGCCTGCCGGATGGTGGCGTGGCGGGCCTTGAGTTCTGCCACCTTGGCTTGCAGGGCATCGAAGGTGCGCTGTACTGACCGTGATGGGATGGGTACCTGAATGGCCATCAGCTTCTCAAGGCCCAGGGTTCGGTTTCGGCCTGCTCCGCCGGGTGATGCCTCGCCAATCTTTTCCAGGCCAACATCGGTCAGGAAGTAGTAACGCAGAAACTCCGCAGTGGTATTTTCAGGGTCCACGCGACAGGTGATGAAGCGGTGCGACCCAAAGCGGCCAGCGTCTTCTGGTTGGGCAATGGCAATCGCACCCTCCCAGGCGAACACATTGGAAAAAAGCAGATCGCCAGGTTCGATGCGGAACAGTCGCTTCGTACCGACTTCGGCACCAGACAGCGACGGCTTGTGAAACGTGCCCTTGCCAAAGGAACGGATGCCGAGCTCTGGATAGCTGCCTTCAAGCTCGATGGAAATTTCCCGCCGCACCAGAGGCGCCACCTCCGCCATCGGTCGCATGGGCGCATCGGCGATGGCGTCACGAAAGCGCACGGCGAGCAGCCGGTCCGCGTCGCGCTCGATGGCGTCAAGGTGTTGGTTAACCTGCCCCGCCTTGTCGGCCAGCGTGTCAAGGCGACCGACGATGGCTTGTTGTTCGGGTAGTGGCGGCAGGGTAATCTGCTGCGCGAGGAAGCGCTCTTCCTTGATGCGAACCCGGTTGGTCGTCCCTTCGCTCGCGGCTTTGCACAACTCCACGAAATGCCGAGAGCGCACCATCCACCCCATGAATGCCGGATCGAACCGGGTGCTATCAACAAAGTCGAATGACGGAAAGTCATTGCTGACGATGGCGCCATCGAGCTCTTCGGGAACCAGACCGATCGCGCCGTTACGCGCATCAATTTTGGAGAGGATCAGTTGATTCGCCCTTACAACGCGTCGTGGTGTCGTGACATCGGCACCGCGAACCTTGCCACGGCTAATGACGCCTTTACCCCAGAGACGGATCGTGACTTCGTCGTACTCGGCGTCCGGCGCACATAATGCCGGCTCGCTGGACCGGCAGAGCACAGCCCCAAGCGCCACCTTCGGCCACCGCCTCATCCCTGCACCTCGGCCACCAGCGCTTCGATCTCGCCGAGCAGACGCAGCACATCCTCCTCCCCGGCGCGCATGGCGGCGACCAGGTCTTGCGGGTCGGCGTGTTCCAGCCCCTCGGCGGCGTGCGGGTTCTTGAGATCCAGGTTGTAGATTGGCCAGTAGAGCGCGTCGCCTTCGGCCTGCAGTTCCTTGGCGGCGGCTTCGTGGGCCTGCTGCCGGGCCTTCAGCTCACGCAACTGCGTTTGCAGCGCGGTCTTGTCGTCGTTCGCGGCGCTGCTCGTTGCTTGGTCTAGTTCGCGGATAGGCTTGCCTAACGCCAGCGCGCTGGCCCGTTCGGCTTCGGCCTTCTTCCAGTGCGGCGTGGCAGCTTCGATGGCAGCGGAGCGCTTGGCAGCAAAGTCTACCCGCCAAGCCTGCGGGCTTTCCTCACGCTTGTTCCACCAATCGAGCGCCGGCTGGAACGCCTCGAAGGGCAGCGGTGCAGTCTTGCTGTATTTCTTGCGCCCCTCGGGGTGGGACAGCTCGTAGTACCAGATCTCGTCCGTCGGGCCGCCACGCTGGAAGAACAGCAGGTTGGCCGGGATGTCGGTGTAGGGTGCGAACACGCCTTGCGGCAGGCGCACAATGGTGTGCAGTCGGAATTCCTTGAGCATCTCCTCCTTAATGACGGCGCAGACGCCATCACCAAACAGGGTGCCGTTGGGCACGACGACGGCGGCACGGCCGCCCTGCTCGGCGCCGTGGCCGGCGTAGCGCAGCTTGCGCATGATGTACTGCAGGAACAGCAGCGCGGTTTCCGCCGTCTGCATGTTGGCCGGGAAGTTGGTCTTGATGCCGGCTTCTTCCTCGCCGCCGAAGGGCGGGTTGGTGAGAATCACGTCCACCCGCTCGCTGTGGCCGATCTCGGTGATGCGCCGCTCCAGCGTGTTGCCGTAGGCGATCTGTGGCGCTTCCAGCCCGTGCAGCAGCAGGTTCATCTGCGCCAGCATGTAGGGCAGCGGTTTGGCTTCCTGCCCGAACAGGGTGTCGCGCTGCAGGGTGCGGCGCTGGTCCGGGTTGGTCACCTGCTGGGCGATGTGGTCGTAGGCTTCCACCAGAAACCCGCCGGTGCCGCAAGCCGGGTCGAGCACCGTTTCGCCCAGGCGCGGGTCGATCACCCGCACCATGAAGCGCACGACCGGGCGCGGGGTGTAGAACTCGCCGGAGTCGCCGGCGGCGTCGCGCATCTCGCGCAGCATGGATTCGTACAGGTGAGAGAGGGTGTGGATCTCCTCGCTACTGCTGAAGTGGATACCGTTGATCTTGTTGATGATGTCGCGCAGCAGGTAGCCGCTGACCATCCGGTTCTGCACGCCGCGGAACACGTTGGCGATGACCTCGCGCTGGTTGCCTTTCTCGCCGCTGCCGGCCAGTCCGTGCAGATAGGCAAACAGGCCCGCGCCGCGTGAGCCGTCGGCGCGGTGGCATTCGTCCTGGTTGATAAAGGCCAGCAGTTCGTCGCCGGTGAGGCCATCCTCGCGCGCGGCCCAGTCGCGCCAGCGGTAGGGTGCTTCGATGATGGGATGGTAGGGCTTGCCGTCGAGCTCCGCTTCTTCCTCGTGGACGACTTCGAGGTCGTCAAGGAACTTGAGGAACATCACCCAGGTGAGCAGCGGCAGGCGATCCACATCGCCATTCAGGCCCTTGTCCTTGCGCAGGATTTTGCGGGCGCTGCCGATCAGCGCCGACAGGTTGTCGCGCGTAGTCAGGGGTGCCTTGGCACGTTTGGGTCTGCTTTTTTTTTCGGTTGCGGCCATTCAGAAGCTTCTCGTCATTGGTAAAGGGCTGTCTGCAGGCGCGAGACGGCTTCCTTGAAGAGTTTGATCCCGCCGAAGTGCCGGGTGGCGATTTCGGAGGGGCTGCCGAAGCGGTCGAAGGGCTGCACCTTCATCAGCTCGGACAGAGCGTTGAACTGTACGATGCCGCGCTCGATGTACTTGTCGAGCAACAGTGTGAGGATTTCGCGGGCTGCATCGCCGTACTGGCCGAACAGATCCTGCGCTGCCTTCCTGGCCTGTTCAGCGCGTTGGCGGCGGGTGAGCAGCGGCGCGTTCCATGCAAGATGGCACAGCAGATCGAATGGGTCGGCGTCGCGCTGGTCGGTGCTGGCCGCTAGTTCCTCGAAGCTGATGCCGCGCTCGGTCAGCTCACGCAGCACCTCGGCGCGAGTGTCGGAGTTGGCCCAGGCCGATTGCAGCGCATCGCGGGTCGGGTACAGGGTGCGGACGGTGCGGCCCGAGTATTCGGTGTACTTGACCACCTGGAGCTTCTTGCCTTCGGTGTCGAGGTCGTAGACGAGATGGCCAATCACCTCGACATCGCCGCCATCGACGTAAAACTTGCGTGGCTCCTCTGGCGGTTCGGTGACGATCTCGCCCCGGTCTTCGTCGGTGTCCGTGGTGTCTAAGGTGTAGTCGGCCGGCGACTCTTCGACACCGGGCGGCGTTTCGATGACCGACTCGACGGTGTCGCCGGTGTCATCAATGGTCACTTCCTCGATGCGCGCGGGGTCGCCATCGAAATCCGGATCGGCGAAATGCCGGGTGGCGGTGCCGGTGAAATCGATGATATTGAAGTATTCCTTGCCGTAGTCGACCTTCAGCCGTGTGCCGCGCCCGATGATCTGCTTGAACTCGGAACGGGATCCGACCACCCGCGCCAGCACCACGTTCTTGACCATCTCGGCGTCGACGCCGGTGGTCAGCAATTGCGAGGTGGTCAGGATCACCGGCGTGGGTTTGTCCACGTCCTGAAAGTGCGCGAGATGGGTGAGGCCAATAGCGCCTTCGTCGGCGGTGACGCGGCAGACGTAATCGGGGTATGGCTTGACCAGGTCGCTGTTGAGGTTGACCAGCTCCTGGCGGATTTCGGCTGCGTGTTCCTGGTCGACGCAGAACACGATGGTCTTGGCGAAGCGGTCGGTGCCCTTGAGGAAGTCGGATAGGTGCTTCGCAATCGCCTTGGTGCGCGCACGCAGGGCGATGACGCGCTCGAAGTCCTTGGTCTGGTATTCGTCGTCCGGCACCGGGCGTCCGAAGCGATCGAGTTCGTCCTTCGAAGGCCGCCAACCGGCGGCATCCACGGTGGTAATGACGCGATGCACGCGATAGGGCGCAAGGAAACCATCCTCGATGCCTTGGCGCAGGCTGTAGGTGTAGACCGGGTTGCCGAAGTATTCGTAGCTGTCGCGCGATTCTTCGCGCAGCGGCGTGGCCGTCATGCCGAACTGCACGGCGGGCGCGAAGTAGTCGAGCACCGCACGCCAATTGCTGTCGTTGCGACTGGAGCCGCGATGGCATTCGTCGATGATGATTAGGTCGAAGAAGTCGGGTCGGTATTGACGGAACACGTCTTCGTTGGCGGTGGACAGCGCCTGATAGATGCCGAAGTACATGTCCCGGCTCTGACTAACGTCACCACCGGCGATCTTGTGACGGGCGTCGCCAAACGGCGCGAACATTTTGGCCATTGGGTCATCGACCAGAATGTTGCGGTCCGCCAGGAACAGGATCTTCGGGCGGCGGTACTCACCGGCGCGGTTCCAGCGACTGTTCCATAGCTTCCAGCAGAGCTGAAACGCCACGCAGGTCTTGCCGGTGCCGGTAGCGAGTGTGGCGAGCACGCGCTTCTGACCGAGCAGGATGGCTTCGATCACACGGTTGATCGCGATTTGCTGGTAGTAGCGCGGCACCTTGCCCGAGACCAGGTTGAACGGTTCGAGCAGGTGGGTTGTGGCCGGATCGGGGAGCGCAGTGGCGGCGGTCAGCCGTTGCCAGAGTTCGGCGGGCGTGGCGAAGCGATCCACCTCGCGCTCGGTGCCGGTGGTGTAATCGATCTCGATGATGCGGTGGCCGTTGGTGGCATAGGCGAATTTCAGGCCGAGGATCTCGGCGTAGTCCTTGGCCTGCTGCACACCGGATTCCGCTGGCAGTCCCAGTTCCTTCGCTTCCACGACGGCCAACGGGTAGTCGCGCCGGTAGTAGAGCAGGTAGTCCGCACGCTTCTGCTTACCACGGCGCACGCGACCGCCTGTGACGATGATGCGGCCATTGGTGAAGGTCCGCTGCTCGCCGATCACGTGCGGCGCATTACCCCATCCGGCCTCCACCAGCTTAGGCGTTACCAGCGCCCGGCAGGTGTCGGCCTCGGTCATGATCTGGGTCGTTGCCGTCATCGAGGCCACCTGTTCTGGTTGTTGGTCATCCCCCCTGCGGCAGGGTGAAGAGGGAGGTTTGGCGCATTGCTTTGGCTCCGGCATCCGATGCGAGCCAAATCGAAAATCACGCCAGGACAAAGAGTTACGGCGAATTTTCTGGCTTTTGGCTCGGCGGTTTGGCGCAAGGCGGACAGATAGGCCAACCCTTGAGCCAAAGCCTTCCCGGCTTGACAAACAGCCCGTCTGGGATACACTTTCACGTTGAGTTCACTGCCTATCGGCTTTGAACCTATCGAGGTCTCGGCCGCTGAACCCGCGTAGCGAATCAGCGGCCTTTGTTTTTTCTGGGCTGCCATCACGGGCAACCTCCCAGCAATCGTAGGCACGCTGCCCGTGACCATACCGGCGAACTTCTGATCTTCCCGATACTGTTGTCGGCTTGGTAACAGGTCACGAAGTTGGCTTTCAGTGAGCCATCTCGCTTCAGCCCCATCGCGACCACGACGACGAAGTCCTCGTATACAACCGCCACGCGGCGCGTTGCATCGTACTGACGTGACGCTTTGTCCCAGCCCTCGAACAGCGCGGCCGTCGGGTGCTCCAGCGTTGCTTTGATCCAATCGATGCGCTGCGCGCGCACCGGGGAAAAAACATCCTTGCGGCCATCCCGCGCCGTGCTCTCGTAAAACATGTGGCCGAACTTGCCAGCACCGAAGTACACCCGGATGCCATCAAAGGTCTGGATGTTGCCTCGGCAGTAAACCCGCTCGTAATGCGAACGGTATTCAGCGACCGTGGCGTAATGAACGAGAGGCGGTAACGCCATTACCAGCCTCCCTGCAGGCGAATCTTGAAGATGTTGAACTTCTCTTCGCCCTTGTGGGTCGGGGCGAGCGGTCGGCCCAACGCTGATTCGAGACGCTGAACCACGGCAGCCTTGGCGGTGCCGCCCCGCAGGGTGTCGTTGATGCGGCTGCTGGCGGCGCCCAGCAATAGATCGCACAGCTGGATCAGTACCACTTCATGAGACGGCAGCGACTGGATGCCGTCGATGCTCGATGTGAGATTCGCGCGTGCCAGACACCTCGCCAGCACAGGCAGACGCTTCGGATCGCGGTTGCTCTTTACGTCGCACAAGATCCGGTAGACATTGAAGTCCAGAATCCAGTGATGCAGCAGCTGGTAATAGAACTTGTAGAAACCCAGCTCGCCGTCGTTGTCGTGCAGAGCAAGATTGAGCTGGATTCGATCAACCGCAATACAGCGGAAACGCAGATTGTCGCCATAGGCGAAGAACAGATCGATCAGTTCGACGTAAAAATCGCGGCGGTTGGGCGATACCTTGCTCCACTTTATCTCTCCCCACGTCGCGTGGCGTTCCCGCAGAGCGCCGACTCGTGATTTGATTTCGTTACGCAATTCCTCGGGTAGCCAGAGGCTGCCGATCATGAGGTGTCGCGCACGCGGATTCGCGGATGTCAGTACATCCGGATGGGCTTCGTCGCAATACACCTCGAATTTCATCGCTGTTCCTATCAGGTCAATCCAGCACGATGAGAAACGCGGTGGCCAGTGCCTCCGGGCGCACGGCGCGGGTGTCCGGGCTGCGGTGCAGCTTGACCAGACCGTGGCGCTCCAAGTGACGCAGGGTGCGTGACAGATTGCTGGCGGCACGGCCTGACCACTCGGCCAGCTCCAGCACGGTGCGTGGCTGCCGCTCGTGCATTAGGCGCAGCAGCGCGCGGTTCTCGTCCGACAGCAGACCGGCCAACTGCCGCCAGGAATCGAACCATACGGTGGGCGCGGGGCCGTTGGCGTCATCGACTGCCCGTCGGTCGGATGTGGCCGGATGGATGCCAATCACTGTGCGCATGCTTGGGTTCTCCGCTGTGGTAACAGGATGCTATCACGTAGGCATATTATCTGTCAGCGAAGAATGAGTTCTTGGCGTGCAGCAAATGGGGTAACAGCGGATCCCATTGCTCCGTTTCGCTCAGGGTTCCCCTGTTCGCTTTCGAGGCGGGTCGCGATCCCCAAGTGCAAACCGCAAACCCTGCAAACCTCGGTTTGCACCCTGACGGTAGAGAGGTAGCGCGCGCCCTCCGCATGGCTTTTCGGCCAGGAAAGACCAG
>JAJZUN010000097.1 GCA_021848555.1 Pseudomonadota bacterium
CCGCCCAGATTGGCGTCATCGCCTATACCAACAAGGCCGTCATCTACCAGTTGCTGTTCGACGTGGCGGCGGAAACCTTGATGACCATCGCGGCCGACCCCAAGCATCTCGGGGCGCAGATCGGGGCGAGCCTGGTGCTGCACACCTGGGGTTCGGCGCTGACGCATCATCCGCACGTGCACGGCATCGTGCCCGGCGGCGGACTCTCGCCAGACGGGACGCGCTGGGTGGCCTGCCGGCGCGGATTCTTCCTGCCGGTGCGGGTGCTCTCGCGGTTGTTTCGGCGGCGCTTCATCGAGGAGCTGGAGAAATTGCATCACGCCGGCCGACTGCAGTTCTTCGGCGATGAGGCGAACCTGCTCGAGCCGGGATCGTTCGCCCGTTGGTTCGCGCCGCTACGGGCATGCGAGTGGGTGGTGTATGCCAAGCGCCGGTTCGCCGGTCCCGAGGCGGTGCTCGCCTACCTGTCGCGCTATACCCACAGGGTAGCGATCTCGAACCGGCGCCTGGTGGCGATGAACGAGCACGGCGTGAGCTTCCGTTGGAAGGACTACCGCGCGAAGGGCCGCACCCGGCACAAAACGATGACCCTCGCGGCCGAGGAGTTCATGCGCCGGTTTCTCCTGCACGTGCTACCCCGCGGATTTCACCGCATTCGTTACTATGGCCTGCTCGCCAATGCTGAGCGACGCCGCCAACTGGCCAGCGTGCGCACCTTGCTCGATGTGCCCACACCTGAACTGCTCACGGACAAGACTGCCACCGCCGCAGTGCCGACATTCGTGTGCCGGTGCTGTGGCGCCGCCATGCACGTCGTCGAGATCGTCATGCGCCGGCAGCCGATCCGGGCACCACCATGAAACCCTCCCCGCTGTCATATAACTGCGCGTGCCTTTCGCCTATGTCGGCTTCTGGGTTTCCAGTGCCAAGAGCGGACTGTTGCCAATCCAGGCCAAATTGGCAAGTTCCATCTTCCTGGCATTCGCGTGCGTGGCGCGACCGACGCGCGCCGGCCCGGACCTCCGGCATGTCGGCGAGCCCGCATCCCGGACAACACCTATCTCATCGGCAGCGACCGGCATCAAATCCCCATAGGCCGTGCCCCATTCAAACCGCGCCGTAGCACTCCGCGGTTTCCTCCTTCGAGGTTTATTCAACGTCTGCCCACCGGCGCCTCAGCTCGTCCACGCTCATCACCTGAAGGGCAGACGTCGAACAAACCTAAACCAAAGCGGCCGTTGGCGAACGCGATGCACTGGGATCGTTCCGAATGTCCGATTCCACGACACAGTAATGCTTGCCCCCAGCCCATAACAATCACTGAACGGGGTCGATGCTATTCGCGCCTAATTCGCTTGAAGCTTAGCGAGAGCCATCATCTTCTCGGTCAATGCGATCTCGGCTTTAAGGTCCTCTGTGAACTGTTCCGGCGTGCTTGCGCCCGCCTGCACGCCCTGAGCATCAAGTTTGGCGCGCACCGCCGGAAGAGCAAGCGCCTGATGTATAGACTCATTGAGCCAATTTACGATGGGCGCCGGCGTACCTGCAGGAACCGACAAGCCGCCGAAGGCGGCGATGATCACCCCTGGCACTCCCGCTTCTGACAAAGTGGGTACGTCGCGCAGTTTCGGATTGTGCTGTGCTCCCGTCACTGCCAATGCACGGAGTTTGCCCGACTGCACAAACGGTATGGCGACCGAAGAAATAGGCAGGCTAAAATAAATTTGATGTGCCAGGAGCGCATTGACAGCGTCGAACGCGCCCTTGTATGGGATATGCATCGCCGTGACATTTCCCGCATTCAGCAAGAGTTCCGCTCCCAGATGCGCTGGCGTTCCCGTACCGCCTGAACCAAAATTGAGTTTGCCCGGATTCTTGCGCGCCTTTTCGATCAGGTCATTTACGCTGTGAATATCCGAATCCGCCGGCACCACCAGCATGTTGTCGAATGTATTGATCCGCGATACGTGAATGAAGTCGTTGAATGCGTCGAATCCCGGCGACTTGTACATACGCATGTTTGTCGCCATCGCCGATGTGGAGTACACCAGCGTGTAACCGTCCGGTTTAGACTTTGCAGCAATTTGTGCACCGAGATTGCCTGCCGCGCCTGGCTTGTTATCGACCACAATCGGTTGCTTCAGGATTCCCCACAGCGCTTCCGCTACGACCCGGACAACTATGTCCGGTTCCGTGCCTGAACCATAGGGCACGATCCATCTTATCGGTCTTGAGGGCCATTCCTGCGCATGCACGGCGCTCGAAAGCAACATTGTGGTCGCTACAGCGAGCGCGCAGCGGATAAGGGTTCTGTGCATTCTCTCCTCCTTTATATATTGTGTCCGTCGTTGTAGGACCGCTACGCGCTGTGCACCGGGAACAGTTCTTTCGCGATCGTGTTGCGTTGAATTTCGCTGGTGCCGGTTAGCACCCGGTACATGCGCAGCATCCTAAACAACCATTCCACCCGGCTCCCCTGCACGATGCCTTCGCCGCCGTGGATCTGAACGGCGCGATCGGCGATACGGAAGGCCGTCTCCGAGCAAAACAGTTTCGCCATCGAGGCTTCGGCGCGCGCGTTCCCGCCGGCGTCCAGAGTCCGCGCGACGCTGAGCATCAGCGCCCGCGCGGCGGCCAATTCAGTCGCCATGTCGGCCAGCATGTGCTGGATCGCCTGAAACGCGCCAATCGGCTGTCCGAACTGCCGGCGCTTCAGCGCATACTCGCTCGAGTCTTCAAGTGCGATGGCCGCCATGCCCATCATCGCGGGACAGTGCAGCAACCGATTCACCGTAATGCGTCCGAGCGCCAGCGCAAGCCCGCGGCCAAGCTCGCCGATTTGGTTCGCCGCAGGGACGCGGCAGTCCTCGAGCACAATGTCGCCAGTGTGCGATTGGCCCGCCATTGTCTTGTAGTCTGCTTCTACGCGAAAGCCAGGGCGGTCGGCTTCCACGAAAAACGCGGTAATTTCGCGAGCCGTAGTTTCTTGGGTGGTCGAAGCCAGGATCACCGCGATATCCGAAAAGGGTGAGCCGGAAATGAAGCGCTTGCGACCGTTCAGCACGTAGCAGTCGCCAGCGCGCACTGCCTTGGTCTGTAATGCGCCCGCGTCGGAGCCAGCCTCGACTTCAGTGATCGCAAAACAAATGGCTTTGTCCGCGCGCGCGACCGGAAGGATGAAACGCTGCATCTGATCCTGTGTTACCTGGTGCACGAGGGCGCCGATCCGCGGCGGTCCTGAGAATTCCCCCAGGACATGCGGTGCCAGCGGCGAACCGCTGGCGTAAATGAACTCCTTGATGAGCACCTGGTCGAGAATCGAAAGGCCGGCACCACCCATCTGCCCGGGCAGCGTCATACCGTAGAAGCCAAGCTCGTTTGATCGCCTCCAGACCTTCTGCAGCACTGTTCGGTCGCCTTCATGTTCGTAGGTGAGACCGTGCGCGGCAACAAACGGGGCCAGTTCCTCCCGAAAATACGCGCCGAGCTTTTCGATTATCGCTCGCGCCTTTTCCGATCCCTCAAAGATCCGGCTAGCTAGCTGCTTGTGCGCGCTTATTCGGTCATCCATATGGCCCTCGCGGTTAATTGACTTTGCGCTCGCGGCTTGCCCAGTAGGCTGCCTGGACCACTCTGCGCACCACCTTGCCGTTTGGATTCTTCGGCAGTTGGTCGACAAATTTCACCAGACGCGGCCGTTTGAACCCGCCAATTCGTTCGGCACAGAATTGATCAATTTCATCTGCACTCGCCCCTTTTCCAGGTCGCAGTACCAAATGCGCACCGACAATCTCGCCCCACTTGTCGTCGGGAACGGCGAACACGCAGGCTTCGGCTATCGCCGGGTGCTGATACAGGACTGCCTCGACTTCCGTTGGATAGACATTGAAGCCGCCGCTGATCACCATGTCCTTCTTGCGGTCCACGATATAGATGAAGCCATGTTCATCCACTTTCGCCAGGTCGCCCGTGTAATAGCGACCGTCTCTTAGTGCCTCGGCGGTAAGCTCCGGCGCGTTCCAGTAGCCGGCGAACACGTCCTCGCCGCTGACCACGATTTCGCCGATCTCGCCGGGGGGGACGACCCGCCCGGACACGTCCACGACTTCGACCAACGACTCCGCGTGCGGCCTACCGCAGGAGGCAAGCCGCTCGGGGTACCGCGCTCTCGCTTCGATGTGGTCTTGGACACTTAACGTACACACTCCGGAAGTCGTCTCACCCGCACCGTAGCCCTGGGTCAGAACCGGTCCAAAAACCTCCATCGCCTCCAGGATGCGCGCAGGCGCCATGGGCGCGGCGCCGTAATTCAGCCGTTTCAATTCGGGCAAGATCGGACCGGCACCTCCGGCCGACGCGAGCAATATGTTGATCATGGTAGGCACGAGGAAGGTTTGCGCAATGCGCTCCTCGCGCATCGTATGCAGAAACGACTCTGGCTCAAACATTTCGAACAGACGCACGGTCATGCCCAAGCAAAACGCAGGGGCAATGTGCATACCGGAGGCATGCGTGATCGGCCCCACAAGACCGAGTATGTCGCCGGGCTCACCCCAGCCGTATGGACGCATCATGAATTTGCGCCACAGGGCAAGTCGATTGCCGAAAGTCTGCATAGCCGCTTTCAGCACTCCAGAGGACCCCGAGGTATAGTGAAGCACAGAGAGATCGTCGCGCCCGACTTCGCAGATCGCAAACGCGTCGGAGGCACGTGAGAGCATCGCTTCGTAGGACTGCACCGAGGACTCCGGAACATCGACCAACAGGAGCTGTGGGCGCTTACCCTGCGCCAGCGGCATAAACTCCTCGGCGCGCTGCGCGGTTGTCAAAACAACCGTGGCACCGCTGTTCGCGAGCACCTGCGCCACCTCTACCGGCGAGAGTCGCGAGTTGATCGGCGTCTTTGCAAGTGCCGCCTTATAGCAGGCAATCTCGAGTTCCACCACTTCGATCCTGTTGGGAAGGAACACGCCAACACGGTCGCCACGAGCAAGACCTAGCCCGCGCAGCACATTCGCAAGTCGGTTAGTGCGTCGATCAAGTTCCATGCAGCGGATTGACGCCGTCGAGGTGCGCACCGCCTCTTGCTCAGCGTACATGCGCAGGTAGCGGCTCACCAGCTCACCGACGTTGATTGTTGGAACGCCGTTCGGTACATCGCGCCCCGTGGCACTGCTCGATTGCTGCACCCTTCTCCTCCCGCATTCGGGCGGCCCAGCCGGGCCCGTATGGAGGGACTATTGCACCAACAGCAAGGGGAGAAGAAATACCGATGCTTGATCGACTACCATCAGTCGAATTGATAGTCAGGACGATCCACGTGCCGCGCTGACCAGCGCCCTTGATCGATTGCGGCGCCGACTTCGGAGCGTAGGATCTGGATGACTGCACGAGCGGCAACCGAAAGCCGCCGGCCGGTAAGCCAGGACACCGAGTAAGCACGCACAAATTCGGGATTGACCACGCGGGCGCGGATCCCGGCGGGCCCCTCAAACCTCGTCGGTGCCGCGCATGCCGGCGCAAAGCTGAATCCCGCTCCAGCGCCACAGAGCGCAAGTATTACGTTCGCAGAATCGTGCTCGTGCACGATGTTCAGCCGCACCCCGTGTGCCGCTGCCGCTTCGTCAGCCTTGCGGCGCATTTCATAGCGGCGCGACTGCATTATTAATGGCTGCACCCCCGCGCTGGCGAAGGGAATCGTCGGATCGGCACCTGGTCCCCTTTGTCGCACTTTTCGTGCGCTAGGGGTCCGGAGCAAACCACGTACCGAGCCGTCGTAATCGAGACCAACGAAATAGATCGACTCGACCGCAACACGGCGCACGCTCAACCCGGCGACCGCCGCAGGATCCACCAACAGGCCGAAATCGGCCCGCCCATCTTGCACGGCGGACTGAATCGCGAGGCTTACGTCGTCGATCACAAACAATCGGATCTTGGGATGACGCTTGCTTACCGCAAGCAATACTTGACCCAGCAACGTAGGTACCAATACTGCCGGGAACGCGAGCGTGACCAAGCCCTCTGGCTCTCCCGGCGGTTTGCCCACGCGAGCACGCAATGCATCCGCGGCCGCAAGCAACCGCACCGCCTCTGTATAAAGCCGCAGGCCGGTAGCCGTCGGTTTGATGCCCGCGTGGGAACGTTCAAGCAATTGCACCCCTAATTCGGATTCCAGGCTCTTGATGCGTGCGGTCAGGGCCGGCTGCGCGATGTATAGCGCATTCGTGGCCCGCGTAAGGCTTCCGGCCTCAATCACGGCAACAAAGTAGCGAAGGCTCTGAAGATCCAGGGGTCGAGTGGCCACGTCTACAGTTTGAGTGTGTTAGATTGCTTCAACGACCATTATAGGCGCCGCTGCTCGCCATCGCGCAGCGGATAACTGTCAACGATGCAGCGCCACCGACGACAGACAATTGACGCGAGAAATTGTATTGAGCCAGCGGGTCCGTGGAAGCACTGCGTGAAGGTCTATTCTGCTTGTGTCTCAATAGCGGTCATTGAGCTG
This sequence comes from Pseudomonadota bacterium, assembly GCA_021848555.1. Next base: position 6,509 of record JAJZUN010000097.1, read on the forward strand.
CGCCATGGCGAACCGTGTAGCGGTGTATTGCGAACGGCGACAAAGGCCGAATTGCCGGCATTCCCTGGCTACGTTCGCTTCGTCGAGCAGCAATGTCAGACAAAGTCCGCTTGCGCGCTTGGTAGCGAATTGGCTTTCTGACGGACCTGCGTTGCGATTGATCGGCCAATTCGAGATCGGAGACAAATTAGTCCGCAATCAATTCGTCTCTCTGAGTGCTCCCGGGCGGTGAATCGCGAGGCAAGCGGCGGGCGATCCCGGGCACGTCTCTGGCGGGTCGCCGGCACAGCCCGCTTGCAAGTGGTAACGAACACAAGCGGCAACCGCCGCTTGACGCCTGTAACGCTATGCTATACACTCTCTGCGTGATCAAGACATTCCGCCACAAGGGGCTGCGCGCGTTCTTCGAGACCGGCAGTCGGGCAGGGATTCAACCGCACCATGTGCCGCGCCTGAAGCGGCAACTGTCGCGGCTTGACCTCGCCAAGTCCGCCGATGACATGAACGTGCCGGGATGGAAATTGCATTTGCTTACGACCGGGCATTGGTCCGTGTGGGTGAATGGCAACTGGCGTGTGACCTTCATCTTCGAGGGGACTGATGCCGTGTTGGTGGATTATCAGGACTATCACTAAGGAACATTCGAAATGACGCGAATTTACAACCCGCCTCACCCGGGCGAAACTTTGCGCGAGGATGTATTGCCTGCGCTGGGTCTGACCGTGACCGATGCCGCCGCGCAATTGGGGGTGACCCGCGCGGCGCTGTCTCGCGTCCTCAATGGACGCGCCGCGATCTCGACGGAGATGGCGCTGCGCCTGGAGGGGTGGCTAGGTGTGAAAAACGGTGGGCGCGCCGACCTGTGGATTGCGCAGCAGGCCAGCTATGACCTGTGGCAGGCTCGAAAAGCCGGGGCACCGAAGGTAAAACGCGCCTCTGCATTACCCGCCGCCTGACAGCTTCAGGCGGCGGCCGGCAGGGTGTTGAGGCACCATGCCCGGACCCCGTTTCCAGAGCCGGTAGAATGCGCAGGGTGAAGCCCGCGCAGACCGCTCGCAGAAGCATGCATCCGCAGCAGCAGCGCTACTCCGCCGCCGAGCTCGAGTTGCGCCGCGCCGCCTGCCCCAAGCCCGAGTACCCGGAGGAGTTGCCGGTCAGCGCGCGGCGCGCCGACATCGCGGACGCGATCGCCAGGCATCAGGTGGTCATCGTCTGCGGCGAAACCGGCTCGGGCAAGACCACCCAGTTGCCCAAGATCCTGCTCGAACTCGGGCGCGGCGTGGCGGGGCTCATCGGCCACACCCAGCCGCGGCGCATCGCCGCGCGTGCCACCGCGGCGCGCATCGCGCAGGAACTCAAGACCGAGCTCGGCGGCGCGGTCGGTTACAAGATCCGCTTCAACGACAAGCTGAGCCCGCGCTCCTACATCAAGCTCATGACCGATGGCATCCTGCTCGCCGAGACCCAGGGCGACCGGGATTTGCGCCAGTACGACGCGATCATCATCGACGAGGCGCATGAGCGCAGCCTGAACATCGATTTTCTGCTCGGCTATCTGAAGCAGTTGCTGCCGCGGCGGCCCGATCTGAAACTGGTCGTGACCTCCGCAACCATAGACGCAGAGCGCTTCTCCAGGCATTTCCAGGGCGCGCCGGTGATAGAAGTGTCGGGCCGGCTGTATCCGGTCGAGATCCGCTACCGGCCGCCGTCGGTCGCGAAAGCGGCGGGCGCCGCCGGGTCGCGGCCAGCGACAGGCGAAGTGCCGGATCTGGCCGACGCCATCGTCGAAGCGGTGGACGAGGCCGCCCGCTGCGGTCCGGGCGACGTGCTGGTGT
>JAJZUN010000098.1 GCA_021848555.1 Pseudomonadota bacterium
AACTACGCCCACAATCCACGAAACCTCTTCATCAGGGACGCAATTGCTCTGCCAACGCGACTGAACATCAATCGCCTGCTGAAAAAACTGAATTTCGGGGCACCCATGAAATATGCGGGCTAGGCAATGAGATTGCCGGTCTGCAGCATGCATGGGCAAAGGGAAATTACAGTACGCCAGAAGACCAAAGGAAAGATTACTTTGTGATTTTGCGTGCCAAGGCGCATATGGTCACCGAAGAATTTCCCGGTAGGGCAGAGACCTGAAGCGAATTTACCAGTGTGCGACCGCCGACGAGGCGGAACAGAAACTGGCCGAATTCGAGGAAACCTGGGGAGAAGCCTATCCTGCCATCGGGCAATCCTGGCGCAGGAACTGGAACCGGATCATCCCTTTCTTCGACTATCCATCCGAAATCAGGAAGGTCATTTACACCACCAACGCCATCGAATCGGTGAACATGAGCTTGAGGAAAATCACCAAGAATCGGGGCTCGTTCCCCAGTGATGAGGCACTCGTCAAACTGTTCTATCTGGCGCTCAACAACATCAGCAAGAAATGGGGTATGCCAATCAGGGACTGGAAAGCCGCGCTAAACCGGTTTACCATCCAATTCGAGGAGCGGATGCCTCGGCGTTAAACCGAAAACCCGTTTACACAAAATTCCGGACACCCTCTTGTTATGCACTGGTCGCTCTGGTTGTTGCTGGCTGATTATGGAAAGTGCGATACATGCCCATGCAGCAACCATCCTGCCTTCGCAGCATATTTCACCGGTCGACTTTCCATAATCGAAGACTTTGCATAATCGGCCTGCTGTCGGTGGCATACCTACAGACCAATGACCGGCATGAAGTCGTCACCAGTTATAGCCATAAGAATCACCCCGAACGGCAGTCTCGAAACAGAACTGCGTACTCTCGCCCCAAGTCGAGAATACCCTTCTCAACGCACGAACGCCTTGCGTCCGGCATATACTGCCGAAGCCCCCAGATATTCCTCAATACGCGTGAGTTGGTTGTATTTTTCCAGCCGCTCGCCACGGCATGGGGCACCGGTTTTGAGGTGGCCGGTGCCCAAGGCCACGGTTAAATCGGCGATGAAGCTGTCCACCGTTTCGCCGCTGCGATGCGATACCATCGCGCCCCAGTTTACGCTGTAAGCCAGGTGCACCGCCGCGATGGTTTCGGTCAGCGTGCCGATCTGGTTGAGCTTGATCAGCACCGCGTTGGCGATGTCCTCATTGATGCCGCGCTGGATGCGCTCCACGTTGGTGACGAAGATGTCATCGCCCACCAACTCGATCTTTCCACCCAGTTCTCGGTTCAATAACTTCCAGCCATCCCAGTCATCCTCGGCGAGGCCATCTTCCAGCACGGCGATAGGATATTTCTTCACCCAGTCTGCGTACATCGCCACCATCTCGGCAGCATCCACCTTGCGCTTCTCGGTGCGCAGGTTGTACAGGCCATCCTCGAAGAAGCCGCTGGATGCAGGGTCAATGGCGATCACCACATCCTCGCCCGGACGGTAGCCGGCCTTTTCGATCGCCTTGAGGATTACCTCCACCGCCTCGGCATTCCTTTTAAGGGCGGGAGCAAAGCCGCCTTCATCGCCTACGCCGGTCGAATAACCGCCGTCCTTGAGCACTGTTTTCAGGGTGTGGTAAATCTCGCTGCCCCAGCGCAACGCTTCGGCGAAATTGGGGGCGCCCACCGGGGCGATCATGAATTCCTGCAAGTCGGTGCCCTGCCAGTTGGCGTGCACGCCGCCGTTGAGAATGTTGAACATCGGCACCGGCAGCCGGTTGGCCGCCGCACCGTCGAGGTAACGGAACAGCGGCAGGTCGCAGGCGTCCGCAGCCGCGCGTGCCGTAGCCAGGCTCACGCCGAGTATGGCGTTGGCGCCGAGCTTTTCCTTGTGCGGCGTGCCGTCCAGTTCGATCATGGCGCGATCCACCGCGCCCTGGTCGAGCGCATCCATGCCGGTGAGCGCGTCGGCAATCTCGTTGTTGACGTGGCCGACCGCATTCTTTACGCCTTTGCCGCCGTAGCGTTTCTTGTCGCCGTCACGTAATTCCAGCGCCTCATGCACACCGGTGGAGGCGCCGGACGGCACCGCCGCGCGGCCCAGTGAACCGCCTTCGAGAGTGACGTCCACTTCCACGGTGGGATTGCCGCGCGAGTCGAGAATTTCACGGGCGTGAATACGAGAGATATTGGTGTACATAGCGTCTCCTCAATAATGGTGATAACACAGGACGAACAACTTGTTTGGCATTATCCGCCAAAATAACCACAAATAATTACCGCATTATTGTCGTGCGCATCTTTCCCCGAAGTGAAGCGGCCAAGCACTCGCTTATAGCCATTCGCTTTGGCCTGTCAAACAGCGCACGAGTGCCATCCTGATCTCTTCCGCCTAAAACATGATGATGACAACCGAACCCGCAACAATCAGCGAGCCGCCCAGCGCAACCGTCCAGCTCAAAGTTTCTCCCGCAAACAGGAGTCCGAGGACAATGGCGAAGGCCACGCTCAATTTGTCGATAGGCGCAACTTTCGATACCGGCCCCAGTTGCAAAGCGCGGTAATAACAGAGCCAGGAAAGCCCCGTGGCAATGCCGGACAGCACGAGAAACAACCAGGTGTAAGGCGCGACCGACTCCGGCCTTTGCCACTCGCCGCGCATGGAGAGAATCCCTGCGGTGACCGCCAGAATCACGATGGTGCGGATGAAAGTCGCAAAATTGGAATTCACCCCGGCCACGCCGAGCTTGCCGAACAGTGCCGTCAACCCGGCAAAGAACGCGGAACCCAAGGCGAAGAGCACCCAGGCAGGAAATTGTTTCATTGTTTATCCTTCGCGAAAAACGATTGCATGCTGCGCGGCTGGTGTTGCAGGACTCTGCGAATTCCCGCCCGCACCAGAAGCACAATCGACAAGCTTGAAATATAAGCGGCTAGAATATCTGCCGGGAAATGCGCGCCTACGCTGATTCTGGAGATACCCACCCATGCCACGAGAAAGATCATCGCTGCGCGGCCTGCCGGATTCAGCACCGGCCAGAAACTGGCCGCGAAAAGCATTGCAAACGATGCGTGGCCGCTGGGAAGACTATGGTGATATTCGGGCTCGCCGAGGATATGCAGGCTATCGGCGTGGAGCGCCAGCGGCGGGCGCGGAAAATCCAGGAATGGCTTCAGCCAGGTAAGGAATGCGCCATCAAGGCTATAGCCCAAAATGAATACACATATTGCCGCCAGCCAATACAGTGCCAACTCCTGGCCAGATCGAGGATTCTTTCTCAAGGCCAGGGCAATGACAACAAGAGCGGCCAACACTGCAATTGCCAGATAGACCGGAAAGCGGGTATGGCTGCCTATATGGGTGCCCAGCAGCATGAACCAATCCAGGTGTTCTTCCTTCACGTCATTGATGGCGTGGAACAACCACAGGTTGGCGCCGCCCCAGTCGTACAAGATTTCTTTCAACTATTTCCCCTTGAGTTATTGTTCGATTTCCATGTCACGCAACTTGACCAGCCGCGCAATATCGCGCGCGAGCATTTCCGCATCCCGCATTTTATCAGCGGTACGCAAACCCGCCTCAACCGGCGAAGCCGCAGCGGAAAAAGCACGCTCCAGCTGCGACAGGTAATCCATTCCCCAAGCCTGCAATGCACGCTCATATGATGACAGCGCCTGTTCCAGCGGTGCAGCCAGTTGCTGCTGCAACTGCTCGCGGGCGAGATGTTGCCGGGCGCTGCTGCCCAGCGCGGCGGCGAGGCTGCGCTGCAAAGCGAGGCCGCGCATCGCGCCCGACACATCGAAAAGCGGCTGGCCGGATGGACGGGGAAGTTCGGACAGGATTTTTGCTTCGGGAAGGAAGCGCTCCAGAGTTGCCAAAGATCGCGCCATGCGGGAATGTGCATCGGCTAACTCCGCCGCCAGTCCGCTCGCCCAGTCGCGGATGGCGCTGCTCAGTGTGGCGGCGACCGCATCCGGCAAGGCTGCTGCGCTTTCATGGTTTGCCCACCCTTGCGCCACAGGTAATGCGGCGGCATCGAGCAATGCATCAAGGCGCTCGCGGCGTTTGTCGCTCCAGTTTCGCACGCTGCTGCGGGCGGTTTCGATGGCGGCGCGCGCAGCACCGGTCTCGCGCTCTGCGGCAATATGTTCTGCATCGTGGCCGCGCTGCCGTGGCGCGGCGGCAAGTTGCTCCAGTGTCGCCATTACCGCAGCGCGCAGCCCACCAGTTTTGCGCCGCATGGATGTTGCGGCCACTTCGCGTTGCCGGTTCAGGCGCGGCGCCAGCGCTTCTTCCATCCAGCGTTCAGCAAAAATGCGCGATTCGCCGAGCACGCTTACTGGCCACACCGGAATGTCAGCCGCCAGCTTGTCATGAAATTTTGCGCGCAGGTAATCGAGCATCGTCTCCCGGTCGGCGGCAGCGAGCAGGTCGGCGCGGCTCAAAGCTGCCAACACATCGGCTCCTGCAGCTTGCAGGCTGCGCGCCACGGCGATGTCTTCCGCGCCCAGTCCCGCCGCCGCATCGACGAGCAGCACGGCGACATCGCAGCGAGGCAGATAGCTCAGCGTCTGCGCCGCGCCCGCCGTGGCGAGCGAACCCAGCCCCAGCGTGTCCACCAGGCACACGCCTTGATGCAGCCGGCGCGAGGGAAATTCGACCCTCACCCTGGCGACCTTTTTTGCGTTGTCGGGATTGCCCTGTTCGGATACGAATTCATGCAGCCGTGCCAGTTCGATGGCGGCGGGTTTCTCGCCGGTGAAATGTATCGTTGCCTGCGGCGTTTTCCCGGCAACGATGCGCGTGGGCACGGTGGTCACCGGGGTCACGCCTGTCGGCAGGACATCGGCTTCCAGCAGCCAGTTGATGAGCGAGGATTTACCCGAACTCACCCGCCCGAAGAACGCAACTTCCAGACAGGGCTCTTCCATGCGCTCCAGCAGCCAGAGCAAAGTCGGACGGAATTCCACCAGCCCGTAGCGGGCAACGATTTCCGCGATCTCGCGCAAGAGTTCCACTTCGCCGGAATCTTCACCCAGCCGTGCCAGACGCGCGCCGATGTCGGCGTCGCCCTGCGGCGCAAGACACGCATCCATTTCCTTGAGGATGGCGCCCTGCCCTGCCAGCAGCGCGCCGATCTCTTGCTCGCCCCCGGCCGACAGTTCGCCATAGCCGCGCAGATACTTCGGCCTCAATTCGTCCAATGTGGTTTGCGCGACGGACAGGACGGTGCGAAGCGCCCAGGCGGCGCCGGTGCGCGGTCGCCCGGCGGCCATTCCCTGCGCGTCGAGAAAACGGCGCATGGCATGGCGCAACTGCGCCAGGTAATCGCCCAGCAGCTTGCGCTGCGCGGGAGAGACATCCGGCAGCCAGGGCGGAAAAAGAAAATCACCCGACCTGTCTAGTTTGTCCAGTGATGTGCCCAGCAACTCGTCCAGATACTGGAACGATGCCAGGAGCTTCGCCTTGTGGTTGTCGTTGAGATTTGGCATTCTGAAACCCGCGCTATGAACGCAGCGTGGCGGACAGCCGCATCGGATGCAGCAGCAATCCCAGTGCGGCGAGGATATCCGGCGCCGCCACTTTCGCGGCCAGCAAGGTTTCCACTGCCGCACCTTCCTCCTGCATCACCGCGATGCCCAGCGCCGCATGCTTGATCATCAAATGATCGTTGCGCCCGTTGCCGATGGCCGCGCAACGCTCCTGCCCCAGTTTTTGCAGGTATTCCAGTTTGGCGGCGGCCTGGTCTTCGGCGCGCAAGACCGTCAATTCACAGGGAAGAATGGCCAATGTTTCGCGCGCTTTACCAAATGTATCTGCCGTGACCACATGAATGGAAAGCAATTCCGCCAGTTGCCATAGCGCTTCGGCCACGCCGGGCAACAGCACACCATCCACAGCCAGCGTGCCGTTATAGTCGAGCACCAGATATTCGAGGCGCAAAGGGCTGTGGCCCGGAACGGAGATTTCAAAAGTGCCGCCATTTCCCAATTCAGCCTCCATACATGTAACTCCGCGTCAACGGCAGCGGGCTGGCAACACCGGATTTGGCCGTCAGTATCTGGTGGACGGCGATCCAGTCCTGGGCAAAACCGTATGCACAGCCCGCAAGATAAACACGCCAGATACGCCAGCGCTTTTCGCCGGCAAGTGTTTTGATCTTGTCTGCCGCTGCCTCGAAGCGTTCGGACCAATGTTCCAGAGTCAGGGTGTAATGACGCCGCAGGTTCTCCACGTCCACAGCTTCCAGTCCCGCCGCACTTATTTCCTTCAGCACGAACCCGATGTGCGGCAGTTCGCCGTGCGGGAATACATAGCGGTCGATGAAATCACCGCCGCCGAACGGCGATTCGCCCGATTCCGGATCGGTAGAGGTGATGCCGTGATTCATTGCCACGCCGTCGTCCGCCAACAGCTTCCGTATTTGCGCAAAGTAGCCACGCAAATTCCTGAGACCGACGTGCTCGAACATGCCGATGCTGGTAATGCGGTCGAATTTGCCGGTTACATCCCGGTAATCCTCGATGCATACCTCGCAGCGGTCCTGCAGTCCCGCTGCGGCGATACGTTCGCGCGCAAGCTCATACTGGTTACTGGACAGGGTAATGCCCAGCGTTTTGGCACCGTATTTTTCCGCAGCACGCATGGCAAGCGCCCCCCAGCCGCAGCCGATATCCAGCAGTCGGTCGCCCGGACGCAGCCTGATTTTGGCTAGGATATGGTCGATCTTCTGGAGTTGTGCGGCTTCCAGGCTATCGTCCGGCGAGTGGAAATAGCCGCAGGAATAGACCATGTTGCAGTCTAGCCAAAGCGCGTAGAAGTCGTTGGATATGTCATAGTGATAGGCGATGGCCTCGGCATCGATCTTGCGCGTGTGCCGCACGATTCGCGCACCCCGACGCGCCTTTCCGCCGACATGCGCAGCAAGGTGTGCAGCCGCATGAACGATGTCCCTGATTTTCCCTCTTGCTTCGATTTCTCCTTCCACATAGGCATTGCCGAGACTGTCCAGGGTCGGGGAAAACAGGTGTCGTAGCGCAGCAGGTTTGTTGACGACCAGTGTCACTGCCGGAGTTGCACCGAGATCGAAGCAGTTTCCGTCCCAGAGCTGGATACGCAGCGGCAGGCCGGCCCGGCTCATGTTTTCGATGAATTTATGCAAGCGTTTTTCCCAGAACATGGCATTATTCTCCTTGATCAATCAAACGACAGGTTCAGCAATTGCCATCTTTATTTCCATCACCCGTCCAGTGTGCGTATCACCGGATGGGCTTGTTTCAGGACAGTCTCTGCCGCCGCCTGCACCGCATGGGCTGCATGGTCATGGGCCAGTATTTCCAGCGCGCGCAGCGCGTCGGGAGACGGCAGAAAACTTTTCAGCGCGTTGACGACCTCGATTCCTTCCTCGACATTCAGCGGATGCCGCAATGCGCATTCGGCAAGCGCCAGGGAAGCTTCAGCGTCGCGGCGCAGGCCGATGGCGATGATGGTGCGCATGCGCACATCGTCCAGCGGATGCTCCAGTGCGTGGAACAGTTTTGCTCGGTAGTCCTGTGCGCTTAACTTGGCTACATGCTCGCCACACATGTGGCAGGCTGCCGCCTGCGCTGGAATCATGGAAAAGCAGTTCATGCAATAAATCTCACGCTGGGTTGTCATGGCGTCTCACTCCCCGGTTTTCAAGCGCATGCTGAAAAGCATGGCGGCGGCAACCGCAGCGAGCGTCGCCGCAAAGCCGAATCCAATGGCAGGCGAAAACACGCTCCACAGCACCCCGACCGTGATGCTCGACAAAAAATCTCCCAGCCCGTCCACCGAGCTCATGGCGCCGTAACCCGTGCCGTGCTCGTGTTCGCGCAGCAGCGTGGAAGCCAGGGCGGGCTGCGCCGATTCGATGATGGCGGTGTAAATTCCATTGAGCGCGAACAGCAGGATGAGCGCCCATTTCTGCGCGTCGGCCAGGATGAAGCCAAAGCACAGCAGCGCGAACAAGGCGAAGCCGATGCTTAATATCGTTTTCTTGTCGTAGCGATCGGACAGCGCGCCGATCGGGTAGGCCACCAACGCGTAAACGATATTGCCAAAGGTGTAGAGCGCCACCGCGAAGGCGGCGGCGTAAGCCGCGCCGAAGGCCGGCGTCAGCAGGTCCTGGGCGCGCAGGATCAACAGGGTCGGCGCGAAATTGGCGATTCCGAAGATGCCGACCGGCAGCAGGAATTTCCTGAAACTGGTTGGCAAGTCTTTCAGGCTTTCCCAGGTGTTGCGCCGATCCGGAATCCTCGCCCCCCCCCTG
>JAJZUN010000099.1 GCA_021848555.1 Pseudomonadota bacterium
ATCGCCAGCGCCGGCCAGAATCCGATCCAGCCGCTGATCTGATAGGCGAAATAGGCGCCGAGCATGTAGAAGCTGGCGTGGGCGAAGTTCAGCACGCCCATCATGCTGAAAATGATGGTCAGTCCGGACGAAAGCATGAACAGCAGCAGCCCGTAGGAAATGCCGTTCAACATCGAGATCAGGAAGAATTCCATGGCGCGGGGTTCAGGGATGTGGGTTCAGGAAAATCAAACCACCCAAACAACGACCGGGCAGATGTGCCCGGCCGTTGGTTCAGCTATAGCGCAGAGCCGCTCAGGGCCGCTTCATCTGGCAGGAGGTCGGCTGCGCGGTGACGTAGCCCTCTAAGCGGGCGTCGGTCTTGAAGCCGTAGCCGGTGTCTTCCAGGTCGTACTTGACGTCCTTGTCCGTGCCCTTGAACTTGGCCGTCTTCGGGTCCTTCGGATCGCGGTAGGCCTTGGCTACGGTCGAAATGTACAGCGGCTGGATCAACTGGTGATCGGTGGCGCGCATTTCGACTTCGCCGGTGTCGGACTCGAATTTCATCCCCTCGAGCTTCAGCGCGATGGCCTTGGGATCGGTCGACTTGGCCTGCTTGATCGCGTTGGCCAACATGTACATCTGGTTATTGACCCGCAGGTAGTAGAAGCTCAAATTCTGGGGCGGGCCGCCGTATTTCGCGTTGAATGCGTTGGCGAACTTTTCCGTCTTGTTCGGTTTGATGTTGGCGTGCCACTCGGTGATCTGCTTCACCTTGCCTTCGCCGGCGTCGCCGATCGCGGTCATCGCGCCCAGGCCGCCGCCGTAATAAGTGTAGAAGGGCGCGTTCAGGCCGGCATCCTTCGCTGCCTTGATCAGCAGGGAGATGTCGTTGCCCCAGTTGCCGGTGATGACGACGTCGGTGTTCGCCGCCTTGATTTTCGCGACGTAGGGCGCGAAGTCCTTCACCTGGCCAATCGGGTGCAGGTCGTCACCGACGATCTTGATGTCCGGCCGCTTGCGCGCGAGGTATTCTTTCGCCGCCCGGCTCACTGCGTGGCCGAAGGAATAGTTCTGGTTGATCAGGTAGACGTTCTTGATCTTCTTATCCTTGGCCATGTAATCGGTAAGGGCTTCCATCTTCATGTCACTGTTGGCATCGAAGCGGAAATGCCAGAAGCTGCATTTGGAGTTGGTAAAGTCCGGGTCCACCGCGGCATAGTTCAGGTACAAAATGGTCTTGTCCGGATTGCGCTCATTGTGCTTGTTCACCGCATCGATGAGGACGCCGGCGACACCGGAACTATTGCCCTGGGTGATGTAGCGGATGCCGCTGTCGATCACCTTCTTCAGCACGTTCAGGCTTTCTTGCGGGCTCACCTTGTTGTCGAAGGGCACTATCTCCAGTTTCGGCCCGCCGGTGAGGTTACGCTTGTTGATGTCATCGATCACGAACTGGAACTGCTTCAGACCGGCATCGCCTACGTTGGCGAATGCGCCGGACAGCGGGTCGATATAGGCGATCTTGACCGTTTGCGCATAAGCCGAACCGGCTAGCAAGGCAGAAGCCAGAAACAGGGCCTCAGGGACGCGTTTGAGTTGAAACATACATCCTCCTTTGATGGAGCCCCTGAAAAACAGGGGCTGATTACTTACCGCTGGATTTTGTACTGCCTGCGATAGGCCGCCGCGCTGCGGAACTTCGAACCGGGGTGTTTCGCAGTGTCGCTCCAAAGACTACAGGATGTTTTGACCGAGATCAATCGTGCCCGGCCTCGATTGACACCGATTCTGCGTCAGGGTAACTTGCCGCGTCTATCCAGATTTTCTGTTTTCATTGGAGAAAAACCATGCTGCGCGGCCTGATCCAGGATGTACCCCTGCTTATTTCCTCGCTCATCACCCATGCCAGCCGGCACCACGGCGACACCGAGATCGTGTCGCGCACGGTGGAAGGCCCGGCGGCGGACGGCTCCGGAGCCATTCACCGCTACACCTATCGCGACGCCCACAAGCGCGCGCGCCAGCTGGCGCAGGCGCTCGGCCGGCTGGGCGTAAAGGAGGGCGACCGCGTCGGCACCCTGGCCTGGAACGGCTACCGCCATTTCGAGGCCTTCTACGGCATCTCGGGCATGGGGGCGGTGATGCATACCGTCAATCCGCGCCTGTTCCCGGAACAGCTGGTCTACATCATCAACCACGCCGAAGACGGCTACATGCTGTTCGATCTCACGTTCGCCCCGCTGGTGGAGAAGCTCGCGCCCGCATGCAAAGGGGTCATAGGCTGGATCGCGATGACCGATCGCGCGCACATGCCCAAGATCAATCTGCCCAATCTGCTGTGTTACGACGAGCTGGTCGAGGCCGAGAACGGCAACTACGCATGGCCGGAGCTGGACGAGTACACCGCCTCGTCCTTGTGTTACACCTCGGGCACCACCGGCAACCCCAAGGGCGTGTTGTTTTCGCACCGCTCGACGGTAATCCATGCTTTTGCCGCGGCGCTGCCCGATGCGCTCAATATATCCATGCGCGACGTGATGCTGCCGGTGGTGCCGATGTTCCACGCCAACGCCTGGAGCCTGCCTTATGGCTGCGCCATGGTCGGCGCCAAGCTGGTGTTCCCCGGCGCGGGGCTGGACGGCAAGAGCCTGTACGAGCTGTTCGAGGCGGAGAAGGTCACGGTGTCGGCAGGCGTGCCCACGGTGTGGCTGGCGCTGCTGATGTACGTCGGACAGAACAAGCTCAAGTTCAGCACCATGAACCGCACGGTGATCGGCGGCTCGGCCTGCCCGCCGGCGATGACCAAGAGTTTCCAGGAGGAGTACGGCGTGCAGGTCCTGCACGCCTGGGGCATGACCGAAATGAGCCCGCTCGGCACGGTGTGCACGTTCAAGTCCAAGCACCTCGCCCTGTCGAAGGAGCAGAAGCTTGCGATCCAGGCGAAGCAGGGCCACAACATCTTCGGCGCGGACATGAAAATCGTCGACGGCGAAGGCAAGGAACTGCCCTGGGACGGCAAGGTGTTCGGCGACCTGCTGGTGCGCGGCCCGTGGATCACCAGCAGCTATTTCAAGGGCGAGGGCGGTGACCCGCTCAAGGACGGCTGGTTCCCGACCGGGGACGTCGCCACCATCGACCCCGACGGCTACATGCAGATCACCGACCGCTCCAAGGACGTGATCAAGACCGGCGGCGAGTGGATCAGCACCATCGAGCTGGAGAACATCGCCGTCGGCCATCCGGCCGTGGCGGAGGCGGCGGTGATCGGCTGTTTCCACCCGAAGTGGGACGAGCGGCCGCTATTGATCGTGGTGAAGAAACCCGGCGCCGAAGTTACTCGCGAGGAACTGCTCAAATTCTACGAAGGCAAGATCGCGAAGTGGTGGCTGCCCGACGACGTGGTGTTCGTCGAGCAATTGCCGCACACCGCCACGGGCAAGCTGCTGAAGACCAAGCTGCGCGAGGACTTCAAGGGCCACAAACTGCCGACGGCCTGATGAACCATATCCTCACCGAGACCAAGGACGGCATCGCGCGCATCGAAATCAACCGTCCGGAAAAGAAAAACGCGCTGACCGCGGCGATGTACCAGTCCATGGCCGACGCGATTCATGCGGCCGAGACGGACGCCAGGGTGCGCGTGGTGCTGATCCACGGCAAGTCCGACCTGTTCACCGCGGGCAACGACCTGCAGGATTTTCTCGACAACCCGCCGCGGGACGAGAATCGGCCGGTGTTTCAGTTTCTGTACGGCATCAGCCAGGCGCAGAAACCCATCGTCGCGGCGGTGGCGGGGGCGGCGGTGGGCATAGGCACCACCATGCTGTTGCACTGCGACCTGGTCTATGCGGCGCCGAACGCGCGCCTGCAGTTGCCGTTTGTCAACCTGGGGCTGGTGCCCGAGGCCGCCTCCAGCCTGCTGCTGCCCGCGCTCGCGGGCTATCAGCGCGCGGCCGAACTGCTGCTGCTGGGCGAGCCGTTCAGCGCGCAGAAGGCGAAGGAGTTCGGCCTGGTCACCGAAGTCGTGCCGGTCGACCAGCTATTCGACACCGCGATGGCGCAGGCGAAAAAACTGGCGCAGAAGCCGGCGACTTCGGTGCGTCTGACCAAGCAGTTGATGAAGCGCGGTTTCAGCGCCGCGATGGCCGGGCAGATGAAACTGGAGATCGGGCACTATGGCGAACTCCTCGGGGCGCCTGCGGCGAAGGAGGCGTTCACCGCGTTTTTCGAGAAACGCAAGGCGGATTTCAGCCGGTTCGATTGAGGCGCCCGGCTTGACCGCCATTTGCCATGACTACGCCAGCGTCAACGGCGTGCGCCTGCACTACGCCCATGCGGGCTCAGGGCCGCTGGTCCTGTTCCTGCACGGTTTTCCCGAGTTCTGGTATTGCTGGAAAAGCGCGCTCGATGACCTCGGGCGCGACCATTTCGCGGTGGCGCCGGATATGCGCGGGTTCAACCTCTCGGACCGCCCCGCCGACGTGAAGCAGTACAAGGCGCGCGTTCTGATCGAGGACGTCCGCCAACTGGCCGGGCACCTGGGGCATGAAAAGTTCGTCCTGGTGGCGCACGACTGGGGCGGCGCCGTCGCCTGGAGCTACGCCATGGCGCATCCGCAGACCTTGAGCAAACTGGTGATTGTCAACTCGCCGCATCCGGTGACCTTCGCGCGCGAGCTCGCGCACAATCCGGCCCAGGCCGAGGCCAGCCAGTACATGAATCTGTTTCGCACCGACCGAGCCGAGCGCGTGCTGTCGGAAAACGATTACGCGCGCCTGGCGAACATGACCCTGGAGAGCTGGGGCGGGGGTGCGGTCGATCCGGCCGAGCGGGCCGCCTACGTCGAGGCCTGGTCGCAGCCGGGCGCGCTTACCGGCAGCCTCAATTACTACCGCGCCTCGCCGCTGTATCCGCCGGTCGGGGACGACCCCGGCGCGCGCGCCCTGCAACTCGCGCCGGCCGATTTCATGGTGCGCGTGCCCACCCTGGTGGTCTGGGGCATGCGCGATGCGGCGCTGCTGCCGGGAAATCTGGACGGATTGCAGGAGTGTGTGCCCGACCTGTGGATAGAACGCCTGCCCGAGGCGTCGCACTGGGTGATGCACGAAGAGCCGGCGCGGCTGAATCGGCTGATACGCGAATTCATCGGCGCGTAAGCGCCGGCTTTACCGATCGCGTCCCGGCGCACGGCGGCGCCTAAGATTCGAGTGCCTGCAGTTCGACGTTGGTGTAGCGCAGGCGGCTGGCGATCACGCTGGCGAGGCCTTCCATCAGATTCAGCGCGACTTTCTTGTGGTCCTCTGCGAAAGCGTCGAAAGTCTTGCGCGAAAGCACGAACAGCTCGACGTCGGTGAAGGCGATGGCGTCGGCCGAGCGGGCAACGCCGTCGAGGAACGCCATTTCGCCGAAGAAGTCGCCGCGGCCGAAGCTGCTGACGTGGCGCGCCATGCCGCTGGGCAACTGCAGCATGATGCGCACCGACCCTTTGCGGATCAGGAACAATTCGTCGCCGATGTCGCCGCGGGCGAATATCTTTTCGCCCGCCTTGATCGAGCGCTTGCCCATGAGTTGTTCGAGTTCGGCAAGCGTCGCTGCCTTGCGCTTCTTGAACAGCCCCACTTCGGCGAGATCGAGCGGCTTCTCCTCGACGCGCTCCAGCGCGGCTTCCTTGAGGATGCGGTTCTCGACCCACTCCTTCGCCGCGTCGAGTTCGTCGAACATCCGCGCCGCGCTCTTGTACGGCGCCAGCCCCATCTGGTCGAAATACTGCTTCATGTCCAGGCCCGAGGGCAGGCTGTGCGGCAGCTGCGTGAAGACGAGAAAACCGCCCTTCTCGGCCATGGTGTCGCGGATCTGCTCGAGCATGTGCGCGGCGGTGACGTCGATGGTCTGCACGCGGCGCATGTCGAGGAGGATGTACTTGCGCGCCTTGATCTCCGGTTCGAGGATCGCGTAGAGCTGGCTGGCGGTGCCGAAGAACAGGCTGCTCTGCAGTTCGAAAATCACGGCCTGATCGCCTTTCTGCTCGAGGATCTTCATGTCTTCGGCGAGGCGGATCTGCTTGGAGAAACTCTGGTTGCCGTAGACCTTGCTGCGCACGATCGAGCCGCGGACCTGCTCGCGGATGAACAGCACGACGGCCAGCACGATGCCGGTGCCGGAGGCCGGGATTAGGCCGACGGTCAGCGCCACGGTGACCACGGCGGCGATGACCACGAAATCGAAGATGGTGTGCCGGAACTTGAGGAACTGCAGGCTGTGGCGGTCGATCATGCGCACGCCGATGACGATCAGGATCGCCGCCAGCGCCGCGACCGGGACCCAGGCGACCAGGCTGCCGAGCAGCAGGAAGGTGATCAGCGCGAGGACGCCTTCGATGACGCCGGACATGCGGCTGACGGCGCCGCTGGACATGTTGACCAGGGTCGCGCCCATCTGGCCTGCGCCGGGCATGCCGCCGATCACGCCCGCAGTCAGATTGCCCAGGCCCTGTCCGATCAGCTCGCGGTTCGAATCGTGGCGCGAGCGCGTCAAGGCATCGAGCACGACGCAGGTCTTTAGGGTATCGATGGACAGCAGCACGGCCAGGGTCAGGGCCGGCACCAGCAGGCTCTGCAGAGCGGCGAGTTCCATGCCGCTTAATCCCTGCCAGCGCGCGGCCATGCCCTCGGTGAAACTGCCGCCGCCTCCCAGCGCGCCGACGACCAGCGGGTTCTTGTCGAGTTGGAGCATCGCCGGATCAAAAAACGACAGGCCAAAATAGGTGGCGATTCCCGCCAGCAGCGCCAGGATGGCGGCCGGCACCACCTTGGTGACGCGCGGTGCCAGCAGCATGACGGCGATCGTGACTGCGCCGACGATGATGCTCTGCCACAGCCACGCCGCGGGCGTGGTGAGCGCGTGAAAGAATGTGGTGCCGGTTGGCGCGCCGAGAAACTTGGGTATCTGGCTGCCGATGATGATCAGGCCGACGCCGCTCAGGTAGCCGCTGACCACGGGGTAGGGCATGTACTTGATCAGGCTGCCCAGCCCGGCGGCGCCAAAGATCAGCTGCAGCACGCCGCACATCAACGCCATGACGGTCAGCAAAATGAGGACGGTCGTGTCCGGCGTTCCCAGCTGGATCTGCTGGATGGCGAATGCCGAGAGCACCGCCGCCGCCGGCGCGCAGGGGGCCGTGATCAGCCGTTTGGTGCCGCCGGCGATGGAGGCGACCAGGCCCAATGCGGTGGTGCCGAGTATGCCGGCCAGTGCGCCATAGGCCGCAAACGAGCCGCCCAGGGATGCATAAATGGTCACGCCGAACGCGATGGCGGAGGGCAAGGCAACCAGCATGGCCGCCAGTCCGCCCCACAGATCCCCCGCCAAACCCTGGGTCTTGGGGGCGTTCACCGGAGTGCTTACGCTAGTGTTCACGGCAAGAGTCCTGAATGCGTTTTTTAAAGATGCGGTCTTGTTGCGTTTTCCGCAGACGCAGCATGGAGTCTCCGCGACATTAGGCCCCCACATCTTGACGGCCGTCAAGCATTCGTGTGCAAATACGTTCCTGGCGGCAAACCCTGGACTGCAATGACTCATCCTTATCCCTGGCAGCGCTTCTACGGCAAGGTGCCGCACAGTCTCAGTTATCCGGCGATCACTCTGTACCAGGCGGTCGCGGCGACAGCCGCGCGCGTGCCCGAGTCCGTCGCCTGGGATTTCCTCGACACCACCTCGAACTACCGCGACTTCCTCGCCGCCATAGACCGATGTGCCGACGCGCTTGCCGCGCTCGGCGTAGCCAGGGGCGAGCGCATCCTGATCTCGATGCCGACTTCGCCCCAGGGCGTGATCGCGTTCTACGCGGCGAACAAGCTCGGCGCCGTGCCGGCGCTGATCCACCCGCTGTCCACCGCGCCGGAAATCGAGCATTACCTCAATGCCAGCCGCGCGCGCATCGCGCTCACATTGGACGCGTTCTACGATCGCTTTGCCGGCATCAAGCCGAAGCTGCCGCTCGAGACCCTGATTCTCGCGCGCATTCCAGACTATCTGTTGCCGCTGAAGAAATTCGGTTTTTGGCTTACCAAGGGGCGCAACATCCCCGCGGTGCCTGCCGATGCGCGCGTGCGCTGGTGGTCCGATCTCCTGGCGGGCCCGCACCCGGCCGCCGCGGCCGGCACTGCTGGCACGGATGACCCGGCGGCCATCCTGTTCTCCGGTGGCACCACCGGCCTGCCCAAGGGCATCCTGCTGTCGAACCGCAATTTCATCGCCGAAGGCATGCAGGCGGCGGCCTGGGGCGAAATGGCGCAGGGCCATTCGATACTCG
>JAJZUN010000100.1 GCA_021848555.1 Pseudomonadota bacterium
CCTGCTGCACGAACTGCCGCACCACCTGAAAGGCCAGGCGCTGAACGAGGCCGGACGCATGCTCGCCCCGGGAGGAAAACTGTTTCTGGCGGAGTTTCACCGGCCGCAACTGTGGGTGCTGCGCGCGCTGAGCTGGACGTATTTCAAGGTGTTCGAACCGCTGGGCCTGGCCCTTTGGGATACGCACGACCCGCTCAACTATCTGGAAGACGCCGGCGGATGGAAGTGCCAGCGCACCACCTATTTCTTCGGCAACTTCCAGGTCATCACCGCCACCAAACAGTAGCGGACGATCTAGCCGGACCGACTCGGCACCAGAGAGAGGCTCCCGCGGGAGCCTCTTTTCATATCCGCAGCCAGCCGCGCTGGGACGCCTGGTGTACCAGAATGCCGAACAGCACGGCCGCACCCACATTCCAGATGGCGAACGCGGCCGTCGCGAGCACGACGAAGCGATCGGCTTTTTCCGCGCCGCTGTCCCGGCTGCCCAGGGCGAGCTGCAGGCCGGCCATGAACAGGATGACGCCGAGCACGCTCGGCGGAAACATCCGGAACAGCGTGACGATCGAAGACGACAGGAACAGCCCGGCGCAGAGCAGGATGGCGCCCAGAATGATGGACGAGCCGCCGGTGCGCGCCCCGAACTGGACGTGGCCCGCCATGCCGCCCGCCCCGTGGCACATCGGTATGCCGCCGATCAGGCTGGACCCCAGGTTCATCAGCCCGGTGGAAAAAGCAACCGAGCGCTCGCTCACTGGCCGGTCGGGAAACAGCCGGTTGTTTTCCTCCCGGATCGCGATATAGGCGTTGCCGAAGGTCAGCGGAAGCTGCGGCAGCGCAAGCAGTATGAAGCCGGTCCACAGATCGTTCATCGACAGCGACGTCCACGCGAACGCCGGCATCCTGAATTCGGGCTTGAGCGCGCCCAGGTCGCGCGCGAGGTCGGGCTGCCCGGCGAGGGCGATCGCTGCGCCCAGCACCAGCAGCACCAGCATCGCCGGCACGCGCGGGCGGCCGAGCAGCACCAGGGTCAGCGCCAGCAGCAAGCCCGCCACCCAGGGACTGCCGGACATCATGCGTATGCCCTCGAGCATGAACGAAAAACCCAGACCCATGACCACGCCGAGGAGCGCCGGGCGCGGAACCCAGCTCGCCAACTGCCGGCCCAAACCGGTCGCCGCCAGGACCATCCACAGCAGCCCCGTGGTCAGCGCCGCGCCGACCACGGCCGCCGATCCCAGACCGGCCGCGAGCATGCTCTGGCTGACCGCCGCCGCGCCTATGGCTTTCATCGGCTGCACCGGAAACGGCGTGCGGTAGAGGGTTCCGGCCGCGATCAAGGCGACGCCGAAAGCCACGAGCAGGCCATTGGCATCCATTTTCAATATCGAGATATAGGCGGCGACGAAAGGAATCAGCGTACCCAGATCGCCGAACGCCCCGGCCCACTCGGGCAGGTCGAAGCGGTTGGGCGCGCGCGGGGGCTGGTCTTGCATATGGCCGGAATCATACAAGAGTACGGCGCAGGCAGGTAGTAGAGGCGCACGCATACCCGGGCACATGCCTGAAGATGCGCTATGGACGCGACTCTCCAGGCATTCATCCGTGTCGCGCGGACCGGGTCGTTCGCGCCGGCGCGAACGGATTTATACTGCCTTCACACCAACCGAACCGAGGATGAGAGCGCCATGTTCGACCATCTGCTGAACCAAGCACAACGCCGCGCCCGCGATGCCGCGCGCGATTTCGTCAAGGCCACGCCGCGCCAGCTGATCCTGGACATGGACCAGGAAAAGATACGTTTTCCCAAGGAGTGGTTGCGCGAGGCCGGACGCCGCAACCTGCTAGGCGTGCGCCAACCGGTCAAGTGGGGAGGCAAAGGCCTGGACTGGGTGGCCTCCTGCGCCGTCAGCGAGGAAATCGGCAGCCTCTCCTACGAACTTGCCTGCGTCTTCGGCGTCGGCGCCGATCTGGTATGCGATGCGATCGTGCTCCACGGCACTGACGAACAGCGGGAACGCTACGTCAAGCCGCTGCTGCGCGGCGATATCTTCGCCGCAGAATGCCTCACCGAACCGCGCGGGGGTTCGGACTTTTTCGGCGCCACTTCCACCGCCGAGGACAGGGGCGATCATTTCGTGCTCAACGGGCAGAAGCGCTTCATCGTCGGCGCGGAAGGCGCCGACTATTTTCTGGTCTATGCCCGTACCGACCCGGACTCCGCCGCCGCACCGCAGAAACGCATCACCTGCTTCATCGTCGACCGCGGCCCCGGCGTGGACGTCGAGTACCTCTACGGCCTGATGGGCTGCCGCGGCGGCGGCACCGGCCGTCTGGTGTTCCGGGACGTGAAAATTCCGCGGCAGAACGTGGTCGGCGAAGTGAACGGCGCCTACCCGGTGTTCAACACCATGATGATTCCGGAGCGGCTGGGCACCGCCGCCATGACCATAGGCCCGGCGCGCTCGGCGCTGGACATCGCCACGCGCTACACCTCGAAGCGCAAAGCCTTCGGCGAGACCATCAACCGTTTCCAGGGCGTGAGCTTCCAGGTGGCCGAGGGGGCGATGCTGCTCGACGCCTGCCGCGCCCTGGTCTATGCCACATCGCGCGCGGTCGACGCCGGCATGGAAATGAACCGGGTGCGGCGCATGGTCTCCGAGACCAAGAAGTTCGTCACCGAGTCCTGCCAGAAGGTGGTGCACAATTCGATGCAGGTGGTGGGTGGCATCGGCTACACCAGCGTATTTCCGCTGGAGCGCATTTATCGCGACATCCGGCTCGCGTCCATCTGGACCGGCACCAATGAAGTCATGGCGACCATCGTCGCGCACGAGTGGTACCGCGAGGCGGCCGCCGCCCAGGCCGCCCGCCGCGGGCGCAATTACGAGGCCGACGCGCCCGAGGCGGACGCGGCGGATGAAATCATCTACGGCTAGCCGGCGGCGGCGCCGGGTCGCGCATGGCTCCGGGACTTGGGCCTTGCAGCCTCCGTAGCGCGCCTGTTTGATGAAACACTTGTATTCCATTATCCGCCGCTGTAACATTTGTTATATGCGAACCGCCGCGCCGACATCGCCGCTTGCCGCACCGGATATTCTCCGGCGTATCCGCAGGGAGATCGACACGCTGACGCCCGAGCTGCAGCGCGCGGCGCGCTGGGTTGCCGACCATCCGGGCGAAACCGGATTCCTCTCGATGCGCCAGCAGGCGAGGAGCGCCGGGGTGTCGGCGCCGACGATGGTGCGGCTCGCGCGCGCGCTGGGCTTTGCCGATTATGCGTCGCTGCGCCGGCCGTTCCAGGACGAAATGGCCGGACGCTCTCTCAAATACGGCAGCCGGGCCTCCGCCTTGCAGTCCGCGCCGGGCGGCACGCGGATCGCTCGCCTGGCGCAGGAACTCGCCAGTTCGCAGCTCGAGGACGTGCGCTCGGTGCAGGCGCTGAACACGCCGGCGCAAATCGAAGCCGCGGTACGCGCGCTCGCCGCCGCCCGGCGCGTCGGCTTTCTGGGCGTGCGCGCGAGCTTTGGCATCGCCTTCCAGTTTCGCTACGCCTACAACCTGATCGCGCGCAATGGCGTGCTGTTCGACGGTCTCGGCGGCATCGTGCACGATCAGGTAGAGGTGCTGGACAAGAACGATGCTCTGATCGCGATCAGCCAGGCGCCGTATTCGGCACCCACCGTGGAATCCGTGCAGGCCGCGGCCAGGCGCGGCGTCACCATCGTCGCGCTGACCGACAACGCGCTGTCGCCGCTGGCGCGCGCGGCAACGCATACCCTGCGTTTCCGCGCCGACTCGGTATCTTTTTTTCCGTCCATGATCGCGCCGCTGGCGCTGGTCGAGCTGTTGCTGGCGCGGCTGGCGGCCAGGGGCGGCAAGGCGGTTCTCGAACGGCTGGCGGGGATCGAACAGCGCCTGACCGGCCAGCGCGCCTACTGGCGCCCCATTTCGCGAAAGGCACCCGCATGAGCCACATTCTGCATCGCCAGTTGCGCGGCACCCTCCCGCTCGCCGCCAGCGGTCGCGGCGTACGCATCACCGACGCCCAGGGCAAGGAGTACATCGACGCCTCGGGCGGCGCCGCCGTGTCCTGCCTGGGGCATGGCCACCCCGACGTGCTGCGCGCGATGCACGAGCAGATCGACAAGCTCGCCTACGCCCACACCAGTTTTTTTTCCACCGCAGTCGCAGAGGAGCTGGCCGACCACTTGATCGGCCGCGCGCCCGCCGGCATGTCGCATGTGTATCTGGTGTCCGGCGGGTCGGAGGCGATCGAGGCGTCGCTGAAACTGGCGCGGCAGTATTTCGTCGAAATCGGCCAGCCGCAGCGCACGCACTTCATCGCGCGGCGCCAGAGCTACCACGGCAACACGCTGGGCGCGCTGGCGGTGGGCGGCAACGCATGGCGGCGCGCCCAATTCGCGCCGCTCCTGATCGACGTGACGCATGTATCGCCCTGCTACGAATATCGCGACCGCCTCGAAAACGAATCCGCCGAGGAATACGGCGCGCGCCTGGCGCTCGAGTTCGAGCAGGCCATAGCGCGCGTCGGCCCGGACAAGGTGATCGGCTTTTGCGCCGAGACCGTGGGCGGCGCGACCTCGGGCGCAGTGCCGCCGGTGCCTGGCTACTTCCGCCGCATTCGCGCAATCTGCGACCGGCACGGCATCCTGCTCATCGCCGACGAAGTGATGTGCGGCATGGGCCGGACTGGCACGCTGCATGCGGTCGAGCAGGAAGGCATCACGCCGGACCTGATGGCGATCGCCAAAGGGCTGGGAGGCGGCTACCAGCCGATAGGCGCAGTCCTCGTGCACCAGCGCATCATCGACGCGCTCGCCGCCGGCAGCGGCTTCTTCCAGCACGGGCACACGTATCTCGGGCATCCGGTCGGCTGCGCCGCGGCGCTGGCGGTGCAGAAAGTGATCGAGCGCGACGGCTTGCTCGCAGCGGTGCAGCGCCAGGGCGCGGGCCTGCACGAGCGCCTAGCCGCCGCCTTCGGGCAGCATGCGCATGTAGGCGACCTGCGCGGCCGTGGCCTGTTCCAGGCGGTCGAACTGGTCGAGGACAGATCATCGAAGCGGCCCTTCGATCCCGCGCTGCGCCTGCACGCGCGGATCAAGGCGGAGGCGATGGCGCGCGGCTTGATGGTGTATCCGATGGGCGGTACCATCGACGGCCGCGCCGGCGACCACGTGCTGCTCGCGCCGCCGTTCATAGTCACCGATGGCGATCTGGACCTGATCGTGGAGCGCCTCGCCGCAGCGGTCGATGCGGCGCTTGCGGCAGTGCGTCCGGCGCAACGGATTGTGGTGTGAAGGGCACGCCGGTGCGGCGGGCTGTTTGTAAGGAGGCGGCCACAGCCATTGGCCGGAGGTTTTGTTGATTCATCCAACCAAGGAGATTCATCATGCAAAAACAGTTTAGTCGTAGCAGGACAGGCACAGCGCTGGCGCTCGCTGCGGGCGCCGCGTTCGCCGGCGCGCTGATGCTGCCCTCAGCCGCCGTCGCGCAGCAGAAATTCGTCACCATCGGCACCGGCGGCATCACCGGCGTGTATTACGCGGTCGGTGGCGCCATCTGTCGCCTGGTCAACAAGGATCGCACCAAGCACGGGGTCCGCTGCTCGGTCGAATCGACCGGCGGCTCGGTGTACAACGTCAACACCATCAAGGCGGGCGAACTCGATTTCGGCATGGCCCAATCCGACGTCCAGTACCAGGGCTACAAAGGCACCGCCTCGTTCAAGGAAGCGTACCCGGACATGCGCGCTGTGATGTCGGTCCATCCCGAACCGTTCACCCTCGTCGCGCGCAAGGAAGCCAATATCAAGTCCTTCGCCGACTTCAAGGGCAAGCGTTTGAACATCGGCAATCCAGGCTCGGGCACGCGCTCGGCGATGGAAGAGCTGCTGGGTGCGATGAACATGAAAACTTCGGACTTCTCGCTGGCGTCGGAACTCAAAGCCGACGAGCACGGACCGGCCTTGTGCGACAACAAGATCGACGGCTTCTTTTACGGCGTCGGCCATCCCTCGGCCAACATTCAGGATCCGACCACCGCCTGCGGCGCCAAACTGGTCCCGTTGACCGGCCCGGCCATCGACGCACTGGTGAAGAAGAGCCCCTACTATGCCTATGCCACGATCCCGGGTGGACTGTATTCCGGCAATCCCGCGCCGACCAAGACCTACGGCGTGCTCGCGACCATGATCACGTCGGCCAAGACGCGGGCCGATACGGTCTACCTCATCACCAAGGCGGTATTCGACAACTTCGACGAATTCAAGAAACTGCATCCGGCCTTCGCCCATCTGGACCCGAAGAACATGGTGCAGGACGGGTTGTCGGCACCGCTGCATGAAGGTGCGGCGCGCTACTACCGCGAAAAGGGCTGGATCAAGTGACCCGGACGGTCGACGTTCTCGAACTGGTCGCGGAAGCCGACCTCGGCGGGCGCAAGCCCGTCGGGCCGGCGCGCCTGGTACTGGCGTCGACCTGCATCGTCTGGTCGCTGCTGCAACTGTGGTACGCATCACCGTTTCCGTTCACCTTCGGCGTATTCATCCTCAACGATACGGAAATGCGGGCCTTGCATCTGGCCCTGGCGCTGTTTACCGCCTACCTCGCCTATCCCTTCGTCAAGTCCTCGCCGCGCAATCGCATTCCGGCGCCCGACTGGATCTTCGCTGTCGTCGCCGCGTTCTGCGGCGCCTACCTGTTCCTGTTCTACCGCGACCTGTCGACGCGCCCCGGCCAGCCGACGCAAGTCGATTTCGTCACCGCCATCGTCGGCATGCTGCTGCTGCTGGAGGCGACGCGCCGCGTGGTCGGTCCGCCGCTCGCCATCATTGCCGCGCTGATGCTGGGTTACGCCTTCGCCGGCCCGTGGATGCCCGATATCGTCGCGCACAAGGGCGTGTCGCTGTCCAAGGCGGTGTCCCATTACTGGCTGTCGACCGAAGGCGTTTTTGGCGTCGCCATCGGCGTGTCGGCCAGCTACATTTTCCTGTTCGTGCTGTTCGGCGCCTTGCTGGAAAAGGCCGGCGCCGGCAATTACTTCATCAAGGTCGCATTCGCATTTTTGGGCCACATGCGCGGCGGACCGGCCAAGGCCGCCGTCGTCTCATCGGGTATGATGGGCATGATCTCGGGCTCGTCGGTGGCCAATGTAGTCACCTGCGGCACTTTCACCATTCCGTTGATGAAACGCGTCGGCTATACCGCGGAAAAGGCCGGCGCCATCGAGGTGGCGGCTGGCGTCGACGGCCAGATCATGCCTCCCGTCATGGGTGCGGCGGCGTTCCTGATGGCCGAGTATGTCGGCGTGTCCTACGCCGAAATCTGCAAGAACGCCGCGCTGCCGGCGGTCATTTCATACATCGCGCTGTTCTATATCGTGCATCTGGAGGCGTGCAAGGCAGGCATTCACGGCCTGCCGCGGCGCCCGGGCACATCGCCGCTGGGACGTCTGGCGGGCATACTGATGACGCTGTGCGCCATGGTGATCCTGGCCAACGTCGTCTACTACGGCCTGGGCTGGATCAAGGAGATCGCCGGCGCGGCCGCCATCTGGATCGTGCTCGGATTGATCGCCGCTGCCTACGTGGCGCTGCTGCGCATCGTCGCTGCCGAGCCCGACCTGGTCATCGACGATCCCGACGCCGATGTGATCGAGCTGCCGGCGCTGAAGGAGACGCTGCTCGCCGGTCTGCACTACCTGCTGCCGGTGGTGCTCTTGATCTGGGTGCTGATGGTCGAGCAACTCTCGCCCGGCCTGTCGGCGTTCTACGCCACTGCGCTGCTGATCGCGATCGTGCTCACGCAGAAGCCGCTGATCGCCCTGTTCCGCAAGCATCCAGCGCCGCTTTCCCGCCTGCGCGAAGGCTGGATCGATCTCGTCGACGGCCTCGGCGGTGGCGCGCGCAACATGATCGGGATCGCTATTGCCACCGCCGCCGCCGGCATCGTGGTCGGCACCGTGTCGCTTACCGGCTTCGGCTTGGTCATGACCGACCTGGTCGAATCGATTTCCTCGGGCAACCTGATCGTGATGCTGATGCTGGTGGCCGTGATCTGCCTGATTCTGGGCATGGGCATGCCCACCACGGCCAGCTACATCGTGGTCTCGACGCTGATGGCGCCGGTCGTGGTCGAACTCGGGGCGCAGTCCGGCCTGGTCGTGCCGCTGGTCGCGGTGCACATGTTCGTGTTCTATTTCGGCCTGATGGCCGACGTGACGCCGCCGGTCGGGCTCGCATCGTTCGCAGCGGCCGC
>JAJZUN010000101.1 GCA_021848555.1 Pseudomonadota bacterium
CGGCTATGTGCCCGCCCTGCGCGCCATCGGCTGGCAGTACCAGACGGGGCAAGGCGTGGAGCGCGACTATGCCGAAGCGAAAAGCTGGTACGGGAAATCCGCCGCGCAGGGCGACCTCGAAGCCGAAGCCATGCTCGGGCAATTGTTCCAGCAGGGACTGGGCGTGCCGCGCAATCTCGACAGCGCGCGCCAGCATTACGAAAAAGCCGCGGCAGGCGGCGACCCCGTCGGGCAGCTATTCCTCGGCTGGCTCTACCAGCAGGGCCTGGGCGTCGCACGAGACTACACCGCCGCGCTCACCTGGTATCGAAAGTCGGCCGAACGGGGCAACGCGACCGCGCAGAACAACATCGGCTTCCTCTACAACGAAGGGCTGGGCGTGGCGCGCGACTACAAGGAAGCCTTTGCCTGGTATCGCAAGGCGGCCGAACAGGGCGAACCCACGGCCCTTTACAACGTCGGCTTCATGTACGAAGAAGCGCGCGGCGTCGCGCGCAACCTCGACGAGGCGTTCCGCTATTACCAGAGGGCCGCCGAGCAGGGGCATCCGGAGGCGCGACGCATTGTCGGGCGGTCTGTCCGATAGGAGCGAGCTTGGCAATTTCGCCGCAATCCCCTTAGGATGCGCATATAATGCGCATTGGAGGTAGCCGATGAAAGTCCCCTACAAGCTGGACGCGCGGAAACGACCGGTGAATCTGACGTTGAATGAAGATCTGGTGGTTCAGGCCCGCGGTTTGACGAACAATCTCTCCGGGGTGGTCGAGTCGCTCCTTGCCGACTACGTCGAGCATGCACGTCAGCAGCGCATCGCCAAGGCGAATACGATAGAAGCGACAATTGCCACCTGGAATGAATTCAACGCCAAGCGCGGTTCGTTCGCCGACGAGTATTCGCCTCTTTGATCCCCGACCATGGCGCAATTCGACGTCCATCGCAACACGGGAAAGCACCGGGATGCCATTCCCTATGTGGTGATCGTCCAGTCATCCTTGTATGACAGCTATCGGCGACGCGCGGTTGTCCCCCTGGTACGAAAGTCGACCCTCGGCAAAATCGGCAATCCGCGTTTCAATCCGCTCTTCAGGATCAAGAATGTTCCGGTCGTCCTGCATCCTCTGGAGATTGTCTCGGTTCCCCGCGAGGAACTGGGTGAATTCGTCGGCTCGCTGGTTCACGAAGCCAATCGGATCATGGACGCCCTGGACGAATTGCTGACGCAAGCCTGGGGCTAGCGCCCCGGCAATGGCAGTGGTGACCGTAAGCACGGCAGCTCGCCGGTAGCGGCGACTGCGCTTTGCGCCAGTGGCGGAAAAATCATGCGAAACACGCAAGTGTGTTGCAGGGCGGTAGCGTGCTTGAAGCAGAAGCAGCCCCGTCTGCATGGCAAGCGTTCACATTCCGTCTGCCGGACCCGTAAATACCTGACACCACCGATCCAGTCCACGAGAACGCTCCACCACCATGACCCTGCAATTTGACCCCTCCTCCGTCCGCATCGGCATCATCGGCCTGGGCTACGTCGGCCTGCCGCTCGCGGTGGAATTCGCCCGCAAGTATCCGGTAGTGGGCTTCGACGTCAAGTCATCGCGCATCGAAGCACTGCGCCGCGGCGAAGACAACACGCGCGAAGTCGATCCCGCAGACCTGAGGAGCGTGGCGCTCGCGCACGAATCCGCCCCGCGCAAGGGCCTGATGTACAGTTCCACCCCAGCCGACCTCGCCGCCTGCAACGTGTTCATCGTCACCGTCCCCACGCCCATCGACCGCTACAAACGCCCGGACCTCAGCCCGCTGCTCGGCGCGAGCGAAACCGTGGGCAAGGTGCTGAAACCCGGCGGCGTGGTGATCTACGAATCCACCGTCTACCCCGGCGCCACCGAGGAAGACTGCGTTCCCGTGCTGGAACAGCACTCCGGCCTCGTGTTCAACCGCGACTTCTACGCCGGCTACTCCCCCGAGCGCATCAATCCCGGCGACAGGGAGCACCGCGTCACCGCCATCAGGAAGGTGACCTCGGGCTCCACCCCGGACGCCGCCGAATTCGTCGACCGGCTTTACGCCAGCATCATCACCGCCGGCACCCACAAAGCGAGCAGCATCAGAGTGGCCGAGACGGCCAAGGTGATCGAGAACACCCAGCGCGACGTCAATATCGCGCTGATCAACGAGCTCGCGCTGATCTGCAACCGCATCGGCATCGACACCCAGGAAGTGCTCGCCGCCGCCGGCACCAAGTGGAACTTCCTGCCCTTTCGCCCGGGCCTCGTAGGCGGGCACTGCATCGGCGTCGATCCCTACTATCTCACGCACAAGGCGCAGGAACTGGGCTACCACCCCGAAGTGATCCTCGCCGGCCGGCGCATCAACGACAACATGGGCTTTTACGTGGCCGCGCAGGTGGTCAAACTGATGGCGCAAAGAAACATCGCCGTCGCCGGCGCGCGCATCCTGGTCATGGGCCTCGCGTTCAAGGAAAACTGCCCAGACGTGCGCAACACCCGCGTGGTGGACATCGTGTCCGACCTCGCCTCCTACAACGCCCGGGTGGACGTCTACGACCCCTGCGTGAACCCGGAGGAAGCGCGGCACGAATACGGCATCACCCCGGTGCGCCAGCCCGAGGCCGGCGCCTACGACGCCATCATCATCGCCGTCGCGCACGACCAGTTCAAGGCCATGGGCGCGCCGGCCCTGCGCGCGCTGGGCAAGCCGCTGCATGTGCTGTACGACCTGAAGTACGCGCTGGCTGCTGCGGACAGCGATCTGCGGCTGTGACAATGAGCGCCCGAAGCCTACGATTCAATTGGCGTTCTTTCGAGTGGCGTCGCAAAGCTTCTATTGAGGTCTATTGATGAGCCAACCCTTTATCCATGCGCTGGCTGATGTCCAGTCCGCCGCGATCGGCGCGGGCACGCGCGTATGGCAGTTTGTGGTGGTGCTAGCGGGGGCCAGGATCGGGAAAGACTGCAATATCTGCTCCCATTGCCTGATTGAAAACGACGTTGTCATTGGCGACCGCGTCACCGTCAAGAACGGCGTGCAGTTGTGGGACGGTTTGCGGGTGGGCGACGATGTGTATATCGGCCCCAACGTGACGTTCACCAACGACAAATACCCCAGGAGCCGGAACCCCGGCTTCGTGCCGATTCCGACCTGGATAGAGGCCGGCGCCAGCATCGGCGGCGGCGCCGTCTTGCTGCCTGGCGTGCGCGTGGGCGCTAGCGCCATCGTCGGCGCGGGCGCGGTGGTCACCAAAGACGTGCCGTCAGGTGCCACCGTTGCGGGCAATCCGGCCAGGGTCGTCAAACTAACGAACTGAAAGGCGCCGAATGCAATTCAACCTTGACGCTTGCCGGATGGTTTCACTGCCGAAAGTCGCCGACCCTAGGGGCAATCTGACCTTTATCGAAGGCGGCAACCATATTCCCTTCGAGATCCAACGCGTCTATTACCTGTATGACGTACCCGGCGGCGCGGAACGCGGCGGCCATGCCCACAAAGGGCTGCACCAGCTCATCATTGCCATGTCGGGCAGCTTTGACGTGGTGCTGGATGACGGCGCCAACAAGAAACGCGTGCACCTCAACCGCTCATACAACGGACTCTATGTCTGTCCCATGATCTGGCGCGAACTGGACAACTTTTCGTCCGGCTCCGTGTGCATGGTGCTCGCATCCAATAAATACGACAAAGAGGACTATTACCGCGATTACGCGGAATTCACGCGGGCTCGAGGATAGACGAAGCGGGGTTTTGAAACGATAAACTGGTGCGTCCATGAACTTCTGGAACCATTTATGCCGCCGGACCGTAGACTGCTGAGCATCGTTGTTCCTGTTTATAACGAAGAGGATTCAATCCCGGAAGCGGTAAAACGCCTTCAGACATTGCGCGACAATCTTGCGCAAGAGATCGACGTAGAGATGGTGTTTGTCGATGACGGCTCTACGGACCGCTCATTCAATCAATTGCAGGTCATGGCCAGTAACAATTCCAGCCTGAAGATAATTTCATTAAGTCGGAATTTCGGCCATCAAATCGCGATTACCGCGGGAATAGATATGGCGGCCGGCGACTATGTAGCGGTAATCGACGCCGATCTGCAGGACCCTCCGGAGTTAATAGCGGATATGTACCGAATGGCGTTGACCGGTGTTGACGTCGTTTATGGCAAGCGACGCAGCCGGGCTGGCGAAACGTTATTCAAGAAAGCAACAGCGGCCTGCTTTTATCGATTCTTGAAGTATATGTGCGAAATTGACATACCTTCGGATACGGGCGATTTTCGCCTGATGTCGCGCAAAGTTGTCGAGGCGTTCAAGCAGCTTCGTGAGCGCCATCGGTTTGTGCGCGGCATGGTGCCCTGGCTGGGATACAAGTCCGCGCCATTGGAGTATGACCGTGCGGAACGTTTCGCAGGTGAGACAAAATATCCCCTGAAAAAAATGCTGGTGTTTGCGACCAATGCGATCCTGTCCTTCAGCCGCAAGCCGCTGACTTTGGCCATACGCCTGGGATTTCTCACCATATTGGCGGGCCTCGCGGGAGGCGGCTATATGCTGTACCTGAAGCTTTTCACCAATATCCCGGTGCCAGGCTTGACCGCCATACTGCTGTCTATCGTGATTTTCGGCGGCGTACAAATACTGTTGATAGGCGTCGCAGGCGAATACATTGCCCGAATCTTCGATGAAGTTAAGGGGCGGCCGCTCTATCTTGTTGCTGAAACCGTCAACATATAGAGCACCGCTACGCTATTTTCTGGCGGTGGTCTGTGGCTACTGCATAGACTTCTCGATCTACGCCGTGCTTGTCGCGGCTGGCGTTTCTGTCTATTGGGCGAATACCGCTGGGTTCTGCGTTGGTTCAGTCGTCAACGTCCTGCTCATCCGCCAGTTTGTCTTCACCGATAGCCGGTTTTCACTCGGCGCCGATCTACCGCTGTCATTTGCATCGAATACATTGATGTTCGGCTTTGGGATGGGATTACTCTGGGTGTTGGTCGATGCGCTATCGACAAACCCGTACGGGGCCAAATTGCTGGCTAACGGCACGACCTTCACGCTGAACTATGTAATTCGGGCGCTCTTCTTCAGGAAACAATAGGGTGTTTTCCGGTTTGTCCAAAATAACCCTGGCGAAGGCTGCCTTGTTTCAGAATGCGCCCGTGTACGTGCAGTTCTACGTCACTGCGCGCTGCAACCTGACTTGCGAGCAATGCAATATCATCTATGCCAACTCGGACGTGCGCGAGTGCACCCTCGACGAGGTCAAGCGCATCGCGGACAATTTTGCCAGGATGCGGGTGGCGATCGTCCTGCTCACCGGAGGCGAGCCATTCGCGCGCAAGGATCTCCCGGCGATTATCCAAGCCTTTGAATCGCGCGGCGTGCATGTGCGAATGCAGACCAACGGATTCGCCTCGGAAGAGCAGATCGCACGCGCCGTAGAGGCGGGCGGCAAGGATATATCCATCTCGCTTGACTCCCTGCAGCCCGCGCTGCAGGACAAGATCAACGGGGATTTCAGCGAATCTTGGCACCAGGCGCTCAAAGCCATGGCGCTTTTCAGTCAATACCTGCCCAAGAAAGGCAGCTTCGCGTCCCTGGGCTGCGTATTGCAGCCGCAGAATATGGGCGACATCGAGGACGTTGTCCGCTTCGGCTCCGCTATTTCGTGGTTTGCCTCGCTGGTCCCCGTGCATGTAAGCGATTATGCGCATCCGCGCGGATTTCGCAGCTTCGACCAGACGCTGCGCTTCCGCAAGGAAGAACTGCCCGTTGTCGATGCCGTTATTGAGCGCGTGAGAGCAATGCGGAAAGAAGGCTTTCTGCTGTTCGACAGCGATCAATACCTCGACGACATAAAGCGCTTTGTGCGCGATGAGCCCATTACGTGGCGGAGCCATAACGACAACGTCTGTGATACGCCCAATCTCTATTTTGCGCTGCTGCCCAACGGCGAATTTGCCCCCTGCTGCGATCACCGTCTGGGCAACAGCTATCCTGCCTATGACAGCAACTTTCCAGCGATCTATCGCAGCAAAGCATGGCGCGAGGAAGTGGGCCAAGTAACACGCTCCTGCAACGGCTGCATGTACGGTAGCTATCCGGAAATGACGATTTCCATGCGCTATATGGCGGCGAAGTTGCAACGCGTGAGCACTTTCCTCACCTCTCCGCCCGAAAAACACTGGCCCTTGAACTATGAGCAGCTGCTGGAGCTCGCCGCAAACATCCGCCGCGAACCTCGCGAGCGTCCCCGGTCGCGCGCGAATTCCAGCATACGCATAGAGATGGCGCGTGGCTAAGAAAATCAAGTTCGAGAGCTTTAAGTACCGGTTCCTTATCGCGGCTCAAGCCGCAGCCTATCGACCCAATTGCACAAACCTGCCCGGCTGGAGCGACTTCGCGCGGGGCATCGAATTTGCGTATGAAAAAGGCGAGGTCGGTATTGCGTGGCAACTTGCCCAACCAGGCCGCATAGTGGCGTCGTTGGACCAGGCGAACTTTCATGTTCGAGGCGACAGCGAGAGGGATGCGGCGCGTCAACGTGATTCGGGTCTCCTGGGCACAGAGGATCCGATCAAGCTCAGGAACGACACCTACTTCAGGAAAATCGTCAAGCGTGTAGCCGAATTGGCGGGCTATGCCGAGATCGATGGCGCCCCGGGAGGCCACGAAACTCGACTCGCCGGCGAGCGCGACTTTCACGACGCGTGGGCTGCCGGCGAGGATGTTGGAAAGATAGACGTACGCGCAGCGAACGAAGCCTGCACAGCTCCGGAAATGCGCTATATAAGGCAGCGGCTCGGCGATATCAATGGCAAACGCTTGCTGGATGTGGGCTGCGGCCTTGGGGAGGCCAGCGTCTACTTCGCAATGTTGGGCGCGGATGTGACGTCAACTGATCTCTCCCAGGGCATGCTGAACGCCACCGCATGGCTAGCCCAAGCAAACGGTGTCTGCGTCAAACCGCATCTCGCCTCCGCCGAGGAGTTGCGCCTGCCGCCCGGCGCGAAATACGACATTATTTACGCGGGCAACCTGCTGCACCATGTCGACATCGAACAAACCTTAGTCCGCATCAAACCGCATCTTGCGCCCGGCGGAATGTTTGTGACTTGGGACCCGCTCGCCTATAACCCCGCAATCAACGTTTATCGCTCGATCGCGACCGACGTCCGGACGCCGGACGAACACCCGCTCAAGTGGGGCGATATCAAACTGTTTCGCAAATATTTCGGAATTGTTGAAACCAAATATTTTTGGCTAAGCACGCTCGTCATCTTTGTCATCATGACTTTGGCGCAGCGCCGCAACCCGAACAAAGAGCGGTTCTGGAAGGCGGTGGTGCAGGAAGGAGAGAAATGGCGTTGGCTATATGGGCCACTGGAAACCCTTGATCGCTTGTTGCTCGCACTGTTTCCGCCCTTGCGGCTGCTTTGCTGGAACGTGGTCATTTTCTGCAAGACTTGACAGTGGGCGCCAACACCACCACCAGCCCGCGCGGAAATCCTGGGCTTTCACTAATTGCAACGAGCCTGGTTTTGTTGCTCGTACTTTTCATCCGGACTACCAGGGGACTGGATCTGACCGATGAAATGCAGTATTACGGGCAAATAAAGGGTCTTGTTGAAACCGGCAAGCTGTTCAGTAACGACCTGTTTATTCAACAATCCGTCTATATTCTGCTCTACCCGGCTTTTTATCTGTACGAATTCATTTTGGGTTTTGATGGTTTTGTTTTTTTTGGCCGGCTGTTGCTGGCGCTGTTAAGCAGTGCGGTATTCCTCTACGCCTATCGACAGCTTCTTGCGCTCGACTTTTCGCCCATCGTAGCCAGCCTGACGGCGCTGTCTCTGACTTTCGCGATTCCTTACCACGGCATTTTTGCGCCCAGCTACAACACCATTTCTCAAGTTCTCTGGATCGCGTTCACGCTGCAGTTTTTTGCCTGGAAGCCGCGCAACGCCTTGTCCCTGGGCGCACTTCCTATCGTCATGGCGTTCGCACATCCGACTTCGGCCGTGACGATGTCCTTGCTGATGATCGCGCGATTACTGGCCGGGCGCGAGTATCGACAGGCAGTCAAGCTGGTCCTGGTTCTCCTGGGCGGCGCATTAATCGTCGCGGCGGTTTGTTTATGTTTTGCGGCCCCACAGGAATACCTGGCGTCGCTCAGCTTTTACAGCGGATATGGCGTGGGCGCGATCTTCTTTTCGACCAGGTCCGAG
>JAJZUN010000102.1 GCA_021848555.1 Pseudomonadota bacterium
TCTAATCACCTGGCTGATGATGCCGAACGCCGGCAGGATCATGATGTACACCTCGGGATGGCCGAAGAACCAGAAGATGTGCTGGAACATCACCGGATCGCCGCCGCCCGCGGCGTTGAAAAACGAAGTGCCGAAATGGCGGTCGGCGAGCACCATGGTGATCGCGCCGGCAAGCACCGGCATCACCGCGATCAGCAGGTAGGCCGTGATCAGCCAGGTCCACACGAACATCGGCATTTTCATCAGCGTCATCCCCGGAGCGCGCATATTGAGGACGGTGGTGATGATGTTGATCGAGCCCATGATGCTGGAGGCGCCCATGATATGCAGCGCGAATATGCCCAGGTCCATGCCCGGCCCCATCTGGGTCGAAAGCGGCGCATACAGGGTCCAGCCGGCCGCGGGCGCCCCGCCGGGGACGAAAAACGAAATTACCAGCAGGGAGGCCGCCACCGGCAGCAGCCAGAAGCTCCAGTTGTTCATGCGCGCGAACGCCATGTCGGGTGCGCCTATCATCAGCGGTATCTGCCAGTTGGCGAAGCCGACGAAGGCCGGCATGATCGCGCCGAACACCATGATGATGCCGTGCATGGTGGTGAGTTGGTTGAAGAACTCCGGATTGACGATCTGCAGGCCGGGCTCGAACAGTTC
The DNA here is from genome assembly GCA_021848555.1 of Pseudomonadota bacterium. The sequence goes on from JAJZUN010000102.1 coordinate 652, forward strand.
GGTACGAATGGTCAGCGCCAGAACCCCGCCCAGCAGCAGCATGGCGAACGAAAACCACAGGTACATCGTGCCGATGTCCTTGTGGTTGGTGGTGGTCACCCAGCGCATCAGCCCCGAGGGGTGATCCGCATGGCCGCCGTGATCGGCGTGACCGTGGCCGTGAGTGTCGATGACTGCGCTCATGCGTGTCTCCTGGAAATCGTATGGTTATTTGCGCGCGGCTTTGACTTCGGCCGGCTGCACCGCGTCCCCGGTCTTGTTGCCCCAGGCATTGCGCTCATAGGTCACCACCGCGGCGATGTCGGTATCCGAGAGCTGCTTGGCGAACGCCGCCATGGCAGTGCCGGTCTTTCCGTTGAGCACCCGGTCGATATGCACGGCCTTGTCGCCGGTCGCGACCTTGGAGCCGTCCAGTGCCGGGAACGCCGGCGGCAGGCCCTTGCCGTTCGCCTGGTGGCAAGCCGTGCAATTCGCGGCGTATACCTTCTCGCCCCTGGCCTGCAGTTCCGCCGCAGTCCACTGCTTGTTCGGGTCCTCGGCTGCAGCCGCCGATTTCTTCTTCTGCTCGGCGACCCACTGCGTGTATTTTTCCGGCGACAGCACCTCGACCACGATGGGCATGAAGCCATGGTCCTTGCCGCACAGTTCGGCGCACTGTCCGCGATAGGTCCCTTCCTTGTCGGCCCGGAACCAGGCATCGCGCACGAAGCCGGGAATGGCATCCTGTTTGATGCCGAATGCCGGCACCCAGAAGGAATGGATCACATCGTTGGCCGTGGTGAGCACGCGTATCTTCTTGCCCACCGGCACCATCAGGGGGTTATCCACCTCCAGCAGGTAGTTTTCGCCTTTCGGCTTCTGGTTGTGGATCTGATCCTGCGGCGTGGCCAGCCCGGACAGGAAGGCCACGCCTTCGCCTTCGCCCTTGAGGTAGTCGTAGCCCCATTTCCACTGGTAGCCCGTAGCCTTGATGGTGATGTCCGGGTTGGACGTGTCCTTGAACGCGATCAGGGTCTTGGTCGCAGGCCAGGCCATGCCGATGAGGATCAGGAACGGCACCACGGTCCAGATGATTTCCACCGCGGTGTTCTCATGAAACTGCTCGGCCTTGTGGCCGACGGACTTGCGGTGGGCGTAGATCGAGTAAAACATCACGCCGAATACGATGCAGAAAATCACCAGGATGACGTACATCATCAGCATGTGCAGATCGTAGATTTCGCTCGCGATCCGGGTCACCGGCGGCTGAAAATTGAGCTGGTAGGCGGCGGACGCCAGCCCCGCGTAAAGCGCCAGCAGAACACCGCCGGTTAGTCGTCCAAGCACACTATTCATCGTCCCCTCATCACCGGCAAATAGACCAAGGCAAACACATAGACCGAGGCAAAAAGTCGCGTACGCTAGCATAGCTGGGGGCGTTAATCAAGCCCATCGGGGCTAACCACTGTCAACCGTGAAAGCAAATCTGAAGCCCTAGACCCGCCGCGCTTGCAGCCTGACGATGGCGCGCCCGTCTTCCGTGGTGCGCGGCTCGGGCTTCCAGGCGTGGCCGTAAACGATCTCGAAGCTTGCCGGCAGGCTGCCGTCGCGGCGCAGCTTGGCATAGGCCGCGCGCATGGCGCCGAACACGCCTTTGCCGGTGAGCCCGCGCCTGCGCCCGGCGAGCGCGTTCACCTGGCCGGTGGCGCGCAAATCGGCAAACAGCGCGTCGACATCGGCGTAGGTCAGGGTGATGAGTTCCATGTCCATCACCGGATCCGCAAAGCCGCAGGCCGAGAGCAGGTCGCCCAGATCGTGCATGTCGATGAAGTCGTGCACGTGGTCCGCCCCGTCGTCGGCCGCAAACGCGCGCTTGAGTTCCTTCAGGGTATCCGGCCCGTAGCAGCTGAACATCAGCAGCCCTCCCACTTTCAGTACCCGCCGCAGTTCCTTCAGCAGGGGCAGCGGATCTCCGGCGCAATGCAGCGCCAGATTGGACCAGGCGAGATCCACGCTCGCCGCGGGCAGCGGCAGGGCTGCCAGGTCGGCACACAGATAGGCGATGCGCTCGCGCCCCAATACCCGCCGCAGCCAGCTGCCCTGGCGGCTCGCCGCCTGCAGCATAGTCAGCGCGAAATCCACGCCCAGCACCTGCGCTTCCTGATAAATCCCGGCCAGCCGCTTCAAACCATGGCCGTCGCCGCATCCGGCATCCAGTACGCGCTGCGGGGAAAGCTTGACGTACTGCAGGCGTTCCAGCATGCGCGCCTCCACCTCGCGCGCAAGCACGGCGGCCGCAGCATAAGTGGCAGCCGCGCGGGAACTGGCGCGGCGCGCCGCCTGGCGGTCGATCAGAGGCGCGCTCAGCGCCAGCCCCCGGGCGCCGGTGCGCCGGCGACACCGCCGCCGCGGTTCACCGGGACAATGCCGATTCGAGCGCCAGCCCCAGCGCCAGCAGGCGCCGGTCCTCCCCGCTTTGTCCCACGACCATCAGGCCCACGGGCGCAGTGCCGGGCTCGTGGCAGGGAATGGACAGGGCGCAGCCGTCGAGGAAATTCACTGCGCTGGGATTGCGCAGCAGGGCGAGATTGGTCGCGCCGTACAGCTTGTCGTCCGCCTCCAGCGGCGCGATCGCGGGCGCGACCATGATCACCGTGGGCATCAGCAGCGCGTCGTAGGGCGCGGCCACGCGTGCGCTCTCGGCCATCATGGCGGCGCGCTGCGCCAGCACATCGATATAGTCGGCCGCGCCGATGTCGGCGCCGCGCAGCGTGCGGGAGGCGACGCGCGGGTCGTACTCGGCGTTGCGCCGCGCGAGCAGATCGCGGTGTATCGCATAGGCTTCTGCCACCACCAGACCGCCCTTCTGATTGATCTGCGGCAGCCGGCACAGCGCCTCAAAGCGCACGTCGGTCACGCTGGCCCCAGCCTGCGACAGCCGGGCGAGCGCCTTGCCGAACGCCGCCGCCACGCCGCTATCCAAACCGTCCAGGACATAATCCTGCACCACGCCCAGGCGCAGCCCCTTGAGCGGCAGGGCCGTCGGAATCTGCGGCGCGTCGCCGGCGAGTATGCTGTCCACGAGGGCGCAGCAAGCCACGCTGCGGGCGATCGGACCGATGGAGTCCAGCGAGGTCGACAGCGGAAAGGTACCGTCCTTGGCGATGCGCCTGGCGGTGGGCTTGAAGCCGGTGAGCCCGCAAAGCGCCGCCGGGATGCGCACCGAGCCGCCGGTGTCGGTCCCGAGGCCCATGGCCGCCATGCCGTCCGAAACCGATACCGCCGCCCCCGAGGACGAGCCGCCCGGAATGCGTCCGGTGGCGCGGTCCCAGGGATTCTTGGGCGTGCCGTAATGCGGGTTGAGGCCCAGTCCGGAGAACGCGAACTCGACCATATTGGTGCGGCCGACGATAATCGCCCCCGCCTGGCGCAGCCGCCTGACGGCGCTGGCGTCGCTACGGGCCGGAGCGGAATCGGCGAGCACTTTCGACCCGGCCCGCGTGATGTCGCCGGCGAGGTCGAACAGGTCCTTCACCGACACCGGTATGCCGGCAAGCGGCGAGGGCACGAGGCCGTGGGCGCGCAGGGCATCGCTCGCCTTCGCCTCTGCCAGCGCCGCTTCGCGGTGGGTGCGCAGAAACACGCGCGCGCCCTCGCCCGAGGGGACGGCAATGCGCATCAGCGCGTCCTCGACCAGGGCCTGGCTGGTCGTTTTGCCGGCGGCGAGCTCGCCGGCGAGGGCCATGATGGGTTTCATCGGTACCTGGGGAATGCTTGCATCGGGCTGCGCAATTGAACTCGGCGGCGCAGCTTCGCGGCGCTGGATTTGACCACCATCGGGATCATGGTTACTCTCTTCCGGCGTGAACCAGCAGTGCATCTTCAGGGAAGCATTTCCACTTGTCAATTTCGTTGCGTCCGCTGCTGAACCTGGGCACGAGAATCGGGCAAGCCCTGCTGCCCCAGGACTGCCTGCTGTGCCAGGCTGCGAGCGGCGGTGACCTGCTGTGTGCGGCCTGCGCGCGCGAACTTCCGGCCAACGCTGCGGCCTGCCCGCGCTGCGCTGCGCCCGGCGCCGGCGATACCGAGTGCGGCGCCTGCCTCGCCGACCCGCCGCATTACGATGCCAGCCGCGCCGCCTTCGTCTACGCTTATCCGGTCGACGCGCTGATCCAGGCGCTCAAATACGGCGGACAACTGGCCTTGGCCGGGCTGTTCGCGCGCGAATTGCAGCGGCGCATCGGTAGTGCGGGCGGCATCGACCTGATCGCGCCCCTGCCCCTGCACCCGCAGCGCCTCACCGAGCGCGGCTTCAATCAGGCGGCCGAGATCGCCCGGGCGCTGTCGCGCCTCTACGGCATCGCGATGGATGCCAGCCTAGGGCGGCGCGTGCGCAATACCGCGCCGCAGACCGGGCTGCCGTGGCGCGAGCGCACGACCAACATGCGCCGCGCTTTCGCCTGCGAGCGCAATCTCGCCGGCATGCGCATCGCCGTGGTGGACGACGTCATGACCACCGGCGCCACCCTGGATGAATTCGCGCGCACGCTGAAGCAAAGCGGCGCCGCGCGGGTCGAAAACTGGGTCGTCGCCCGGACCGCGCGCGATGTTTGATATCGTTCTCTACCAGCCCGAGATTCCGCCCAATACCGGCAACATCATCCGCCTTGCCGCCAACACCGGCGCCACCCTGCATCTGGTCGAGCCGCTGGGCTTCCGCCTCGAGGACCGGGAATTGAAACGCGCCGGCCTCGATTATCACGAGTATGCCGGCCTGATCGTGCACCGGGACTGGAGCGCCGCCTGCGAATATCTGCGCGGCCGGCGCATGTTCGCCTTTTCCACACATGCCGAGCGCCGCCACACCGAGCCCGCCTACCTGGAAGGCGACGCGCTGCTGTTCGGCCCGGAGACCCGCGGCCTGCCGCCGGAGATATTCCACAGCGTGCCCGAGGAGCGGCGTCTGCGCCTGCCGCTGCGGCCCGGCAACCGCAGTCTCAATCTTTCCAACGCCGTCGCCGTGGCGGTGTACGAGGCCTGGCGGCAGCAGGGATTTGCCGGCTGCGCCTAGCGCGCCCGGCACTGCGCCGGCTTAACTTTCGCCCTTGGGGTCGCGCGCCAGCAGTTGCTCCACCGCGTCGCGCGGTGACACCCCGCCGAACAGAACGGCGCACACCGACCGGGTGATCGGCATCTCGATACCGAGCTGCAACGCGCGCTTTTCCACCGCAGCGGCGGTAAGCACGCCCTCGGCCACATGCCCCAGTTCGCGCAGGATCTCGTCCAGCCCCTTACCTTCGGCCAAGCCGAGACCGACACGCCGGTTGCGCGACAGCTCGCCGGTACAGGTCAGGATCAGATCGCCCGCGCCGGTGAGCCCGGTAAACGTTTCGGGACGACCGCCCAGCCTCACCCCCAGGCGGGTGATTTCGGCCAGCCCGCGGGTAATCAGGGCCGCGCGCGCGTTGGCGCCCAGACCCAGGCCGTCGGCAATCCCTGTGGCGATGGCCATGACGTTCTTTACCGCGCCGCCTATCTCCACCCCGGCAATATCGCTGCTGAAATAGACGCGCAGCCGCGGCCCGTGCAGGGCCCGCGCCGTGGCCTGGCTGAAATCCGCGTCGGCGGAGGCGAGCGTCAGCGCTGTCGGCAATCCGCGCGCGACCTCGAGCGCGAAACTCGGCCCGGACAGCGCGCCATAAGCGCTGCCGGGGGCGAGCAGGCGCGCGGCAATCTGATGCGGCAGTTCGGCGCTCTGCGGTTCGAACCCCTTGCACAGCCAAACCACCGGCTTGCGCAAGGGCGCGAGCCGGGTCAGCATCTCGCCGAGCGCCGCGGTCGGCGTGGCCAGCAGCAGGAGTTCGGCGGCGGAAACGGCGGCGTCGAACCCGCTCACGATCGCGAGCTGCGGCGGCAAAGGAATTTCAGGCAGATAGCGCTGATTGCGGCGGGCCGCGGCGATATCGCGGCATTGCCCGGCATCGCGACCCCACAAGACCAGCTCGTGTCGCGCGCTGAGACTGGCGGCGATCGCCGTTCCCCAGGCGCCTGCGCCAAGTACGGTGATCCTCATGCGCGCGAAGTCCGGACGGACCCTAGCGTCCCCAGACCTGGTTCGTGCGGACGAACCCGGCCTGCCCGTCTGGGTGCCGCACCTTGACCCAGGGGTCCATGCCCAGCTCGACGATTTCGAGGGCGACCCCCTGCCGCGCCTGGAACACCAGCGGCGCGCCGTCTTCGGCCTTCTGGCGCACATCCGCCAGCGCGGCGGTAACCACGACCATGCGCGTATCCGACAGGTTCTTTTTCTCCACCCAGGCGAGATCGCCGGCAGCGTCGCGCACCTTGGTCCAGTTGTCGAGCTGGACGATGACTTCCACCGGGTAAAACCGGCTCGCGACGAAAAGTCTGTTCGCCTTGACCGAGGGTGCATCGTACATGGTCACGCCGTTGTCGCCGATGGAGCGATATTCCGCCGCGAAAGCCGCAGGCCCGGCGAACAGCAAGAACAGGAAAACGAGGCGGCGCATGCTCTATCCCTTAGTGCGCAATCTCGATCTTGGGCCCGGCCTGCTCCTGCGCCTGCTGCAGCCGTTGCATGTAGATCGCCTCGAAATTCACCGGCGCCAGATACACCGGCGGAAAACCGGCGCGGCCGATGACATCGGATACCGTCTCGCGCGCATAGGGGAACAGAATATTCGGGCAGGCGGTCGCGAGCAAGGGTTCGAGGTCGGATTCCGGAACACTGCGGATCTGGAAAATTCCCGCCTGCGCCACCTCGACCAGGAACATGGTCTTGTCGCCTGCTTTCGCGGTCACGGTAATCGTGAGCACCACCTGGTACATGCCATCGCTGATGGCCGCACCCTCATTATGCAGTTGCACTTCCACCTGCGGCTGCTCGGCGGACAGGAAAACCTCCGGGGCGTGCGGAATTTCCAGGGACAGGTCTTTGACGTAGATCTTCTCGATGCCGAAGGTCGGCTGCTGCTGCGGTTCGTCCATTTTGGTTCCAGTGATTGAAAAGGGGGGCTGGCTGAGATCAGGCCGGGCTGCGCAACAGCGGATCGAGCTTGCCGGCGCGATCCAGGGCGGCCAGATCGTCGAAACCGCCGACGTGAAACTCGCCGATGTAAATCTGGGGCACGGTGCGCCGACCGGTTTCCCGTATCATCTCGTCGCGCCGCTCGGGTTCGACGTCGATGCGGATTTTTTCGATCTCGGCGACGCCCTTGGCCTTCAGCAGCATGTCGGCGCGCTGGCAGTAGGGGCAGACGGCGGTGCAATACATGCGGATCTTGGCCATGACTGCACCTATTTCTGCACCGGCAGGCCGGCCTGCTGCCAGGCGACGAAACCGCCGGCGAGATTGACCACCTTGGAAAAGCCGCGCTTGGTCAGGGCGGACGCGGCCGCGCTCGAGCGGTTGCCGCTGGCGCAATACACGATCAGCGGCTTGTCCTTGAACTTCTCGATTTCGCCGGCGCGCGCCTCCAGCTGCGACAGCGGCAGCCAGCGCG
>JAJZUN010000103.1 GCA_021848555.1 Pseudomonadota bacterium
GTGCCCATCCACCTACGTGCCCTTATTCGGATTGATCAGGTACTTCGCCCCCGTCGCGCGCTTGCCATACACGGCGATCTCTTCCAGCTCGAGTGCTTCCGCAAGCGAAATCTCTTTGGTGTAGTGGCTGGCAAAAGTTGTCTTTAGTTCAGCGACCACGCGCTCCCTGAGCTTCTGCGCGCCGGCAGGACCGATCCTTTGCATGAACGGCCACAGCAGCCAGCCGCCCACGCCCCAGGCCATGCCGAAGCCGCGGTTGATGATGGTCGGGCCGGTGTCCAGGCCGCCGTAGATGTAGACCTGCTTATGGGTGGCAGAGCCGTAGCGGCTGTACTCCTTGGCCGTTCTGTTGATCGCGGCTTCCATGCAGCTGAGGATCTGCCCGGCCAGCGTGCCGCCGCCGATGGCATCGAAGGCCAGGGTCGCTCCGGTGGCGGCGATCGCCTCGGTGAGGTCTTGCATGAAGCTCGGGGCGCCGGAGTCGCAGACGTAGCGCGCGCCCAGGGCCTTGAGCAAATCCGCCTGCTGCTGCGAGCGCACGATGTTCACCAAGGCGACCCTGTCGGCGATGCAGATCTTGTTGAGCATTTGGCCCAGGTTGGATGCCGCCGCAGTGTGCACCAGAGCCTTGTGGTCTTCGAGCCGCATGGTTTCCACCATGCCCTGTGCAGTGAGCGGGTTGACGAAGCAGGAGGCGCCTTCGGCCGCGGTCGTGCCTGGCGGAAGCGCGAGACATTGCTTGGCCTTGACGCTGCGGTACTGGGCGTACATGGCGCCGCCGACGATGGCCACCATCTTTCCGAGCAGCGCCTGCGCTTCGTCGGACGCGCCGGCGTCCACAACCACGCCCGCGCCTTCGTTGCCGACGGGCATGGATTGGTCAATGCGGCCGGCCATCGCTTTCATCAGGGCATCGGGAATGCTCGCCGTAATCACCGGCAGCGCGTCCGAGCCGGAGCGCCGTGCCGTGCTCATGTCGGCTGCGCCAAAGAGCAGCCCCAGATCGGACGGGTTGATCGGGGAGCCTTCGATGCGGACTACGACTTCGTCGGCTTGCGGGACCGGCATCGGGACGCTGACCAGCGAAAGCTCCAGCTCGCCGCTTTTTTTAACCAAGGAACGAAGTTGAAGCCCCGTTTTTTTCCGTAGCAGAAATCATGTTCGCTTTCTCCTTGAACAGGCTGCAGAGTATAGGGCGTTATCGCAGCGGAGTACTACAGGAACCGGATATTCGACGGTACTGACTTGACGCAGCCGAAGTCGTAGACGACGACCCGGCCGTCGGCGAGAAGCTGATCGCCGCGGACTTTCGATTTGCTACACTTCCAACACGCCTGACACCAGAATCGCACCCCGGAGAGGCGCATGAATACTGGCTTTCCGACCGACCGCCCTCAGGCCGTCCCCAGCGCCTGGCCGAAAATGCGCACGAAGTTGCCGCCGAGAATCTTCGCCGTTTCGTCCGCATTGAAGCCGCCTTTGAGCATCGCGTCGGCGAGGCTGCCGAAGCTCGCGTAGTCCTGGATCGCGCCCTTGGCGACCTGCTGGTCGGTGCCGATGCAGGTGTGGTCCACGCCGACGACGTCGACCATTTCCTTGATGCCGTCGACGTAGCGCTCGATGTTCGGGAAGAAATGCCACAGGCCGACCACGCCGCCGGTGTCGGCTACCATGCGCGCGTGCGCGGCGCTGATCTGGCGGCCGGCCAGGCGCGTCTCACCTTGCGCTTTCGATCCCTGCAGCGCGGTATGCGACAGCAGCAGCGGTTTCGCCGCGACTTTCACCGCCTGGCGCACCAGCGGCTCGGTCGCGTGCGCCACGTCCACCAGCACGCCCAGACGATTGAGTTCGCGGATCACGCTTGCGCCGAATTCCGTCATGCCCTTGTATTCGACCGGGCCGGTCTGACAATCGCCGATGTCGTTGTGGATGTAGTGCACCAGCTGCACCACGCGCACGCCGCGCCGGTGCGCCTCCTCCAGGCGCTCGAGCTTGCCGTCGAGGAAGTCGCAGCCCTCGATGTCCTGGATCAGCGCGGGCTCGCCCTTCTCCTTGGCGTCCTCCAGTTCGGCCAGCGTGGTGACGCGGCGCATGCCGTGGCCGCTGGAGAGCGCGTCCATCCAGTCGAGCCGGCCGAGGTGCGCCTTGTACAGGTCTCCGGGTGCGGGCGTGCGCACCATGCCCAAGCCGCCGCCTGCGGTGCGCCCGATCACCGGGCCGTCGGCGACGTGCGCAAGGCACACCGCGCTCAAGCTGCCCGCGCGCATGCCGCTCGCGAGGCTGTCATCCATCTTCGGCCCGAACACCAGGCCGCGCGCATGGCTGTGGGTATCGACGGTGATCGTCTGTTGCAGCACGTCCGTCGCAGCCGCAGACAGCTCGGCCGCCTGTGCGCGTTTTCCCGGAAACATCGCTCCGGCGGAGGCCGTCAGCGCCATGGTCAGCCACTGGCGACGGGTCAGGGTCATACCGCACATGCACATGGCGTTCCTCCGCTTGCGGGTAAGGAGTAAGAAGGATTAAAGACGATTTCTTTCTCGCCCTATGTGGCAATCGGGATAATAAGTGGCGTGGACCTGCGCTTCAAGAACAATTGATCTCCGACCTCAATCAATCGCACTGCGTACGCTTGCACGCCTCAGGAATGGCTGCGCAAATAGTAGGCACTGCCCGGAAAGCCGCGTCCCTATTGGGGTGCAGACCGATTGCCCTATGACGCCCTCGACTGTTGCGGTGCCCTGCGCCGTGGACCTGCCTGCCCGATGTCCTCTAATTCGCAGGCGAGACCCGCTCGACCGACGCTTTCGCGGTTCCGCGATTGTTGCGGGTGAAGCAAGCGCGATCGCCGACCAGCGGCAGGGCATCGTTGACATAAAGGAACAGTTCGCCCGTTCTCCTCGCGGTGATCTCGGCGATCATCGAACGCCGGTCCGCGGGCGTTGGCTCGTTCACGGCGGCAGTCTTGGCCGTATTGGCGTCGAGCGGCAGGCAGGGATCCGACGCGTGCCATCGGCCCTTGTAGTCGTCGCGCTCGCTGAATGGCGCCACAGGCTCGAGCAGGTACTCGTCGTTGCCGCGCTCGCCGATCCTTGCGATCGGCTGGAACCACTTTCCGCGCCACGATTGCTTCAATCCCCAGCCCAGCACGTGCACCGCCGTGTCGGAGTCGAAGCCGCCGAGGTCCGCGCGGTGTCCGCCGTCGAACCATTCCTCGCCGAGATCGAGTCGGATGCGATAGCGCGCGCCCTTCTCGAGGACCAGGCCCGAGGCCCAGCACGCGTCGTGCGTGGCGAACGCGGACGCAGCGGGCCCGACCTTCTCGCCGGCCGCGAGGCCGGGCGTCGCCGCACATGGGGGATCCACGGCCTTGTCGATTTCGATCCCCGCCTTGTTCAGGAGCATCAGGGCGATGAATCCCATAATGGCGAGGAATGCCGCGGGAACGAACGCATTCGTGAAAATGCGATTGAAAGCCTGCATCGCGCCCGATGTGCGCAGCGCCCTCGCGATCGACAGCATCACCGTACCCTGCAGGGGCTGGTGCACGCCCGCCGCGGCAGCGGGCGGCAGGCGCCTCTTCGCGCTCGCGCGAACGAGGGCGAGCAGCATCGTAAAGACGAAGATGAAGCCCCATGCGTTCCGTGCCTGCACGCTCCAGTCTTTGTAAAAAGCCAGGGACAGTAACACCGCAGCGAAGACGGCCGCGATCGAGAACAATACCGCCATCCCGTGCGCGCGCTTCGCAAAAGTCTCGATCAGGCCTGGCTGCGTGACGTCATGCCACGCATGCACTGCGCGATCCTGGATACGCGTGCGCAGGAAGGCGCCGAAGTACAGGGCGACGGCTAGCGCCGCGACGATCACCGCGAAGGCCACAGGCAGTTCCCCCAGCGCATCGACCCACCACGTCAGGTAGCTCGGAATGAATGCGCCCAAAGCGCCCACGAGCGATGCGACGATGCCGCTCGAAAGCGTATTCATGGTGCCCAGGCCTTTGTTGAGCGGCCCGTCGATCAGCGGATAGACCAGCAGCAGCGTCGCGAGAAACACCGTCGCGAAATACGCCACGCGCCGCCACCACACCGTGTCCCAGACCAGCTCGAGCTCGTCCTGTTTCGGCTGGGCGAGCTTGCGCATCGCGGCGCCGAGCGCCGCCTTCTGCGGATTCGAGCTCTGCGCGAGCGCGCTCGCCTGCGACAGGTTGGCGATCATGCCGTCGGGCGTCAGGACCTCGAACTTCTCGGGAAGGGAGACCGGCGCGTAGCTGTCGCATCCCTCGGCCATGCGGTGGATCACGCTCGAATGGACGACGGGCACGTACTGCATGCGCCGCGGCGCGTAGCGATAGAACACGCCGGCGCCGGCGCGCGAGTCGTACATGCGGGCGAACGGCGACTTCTGCTCGAAAATCAGCTGCAGCGCGAGCGGATTGAAGCGCAGGCCGTTCGCCTGCGCGTGCTGCGCGATCCAGTCCAGCGCCACGAGCGACAGGCGGTCCTCCGGATAGCCGCCGCCCACGTTCGAATGAACTCCTGCGAACCACACCTGCGTGAGCCGGCCTGCCTGCACGTCGCCCGCCCTGACCATCTGCGCTTCCTTGACCTCATCCCAGATCAGCGGATGGAAGGTTTCGCGCTGGTCGTCGAGGGAAAGCGCGTGAAACGCCTTGGCGACGATCCGCGACAGCGCGCAGTCGGAGAAACCCATCGGCCACAGCCACCGGTTCATCGCGCGCTTGATCTCGTCGATGGGCATCTCGTACGCCGCGACCGTGTCCCACAGTCCGAGGAACGCCACGGCGACCCGGTGATCGTTGGCGTTCGAGTCGTAGGGGTCGCGGATCAGCGCGTCGCGCAGCCGGTACAGCAGCCCGATCAACAACATCAATGGATAGGCGAGGTGATGCAGCTTCCAGTGATTCTTCCAGCGGTATTCGCGATAGGCGGCCCTGGCCTTGCGCTGGAGTAGTTCCTCCGATTCGTACGGCAGCACTCCCTGGCTCGCGATCAGCCCCGTCACCATGCGGATTGTGTAGGCGCCGCGGCTGAAGCCGAAGCCGTGGATGCGGTCGCCTGGTCGGTAGTTGCGGCACACGAACCTGTACAGGTCGATGACGTTGCGCTTCAGCCCCCACCCGAACGCACCGCCCAGGGCGGCGAAGTACTTGTTCGACGAGGTGCCGACGCCGTCGTCGTAGTGGGCGACTTGCGTGCCGTCGGCCTGCACCAAGGCCTCGAACAGCCGCCAGACATTGGTCTTCTCCGCCTTCGCCGAGCTGTTGCCGGTGCCGTCGGAAAAAAGGACGATGTTCTTTGCCATCGCGTCACCTCCTTCGGGTCGCGTCGGTCTTTTCTACTCCCGTTGGTGCTGCCGATGCAAGCGCCGGGAGCATGTAACCGGGCTCCTGCCTGGTTGGGGACCCCGGTCGCGCCGTCGTGCTCAGCGCCGCCCGGGCGGCCGCGCGGATTCGATTAGTCGGCAGGCTATGTCGATCGAGCTGCGGACGGAACCCAAGTCGCCCACATAGCCGCCAAGCGCTTCCTCCGCCCGTTTGCGCAGCGAGGGCGAGGCGATCAGGCCCTCCCGGGCAAGCAGCAGGATGTCCTCCCGATCCTGATCTGAAAATCGCGACAGCTTGGACACCGCCAGGTCGATCGGCGCAAGTATTCTCACATCGATGAGCTTCCTGTCGATCCCCGGGAAAGCGACGGGCTGCGCATCCTTGTGCGCATTCTCGTGCAGCAGGCCCAGCGTGTCGTTGTAGTTTCGATCGAGGTACAGGAGGCGCGCGCGGCCGTCCGGGTCGCGGTACGAGACCTCGATTTCGTCGTTGAACAGCACGCGCCTGGAAAAAACCGCATCTACGTCCTCCGACACGCGCGCCCCGGTGAGCAGATGCAGCGCGGCGCCTCCGGCGACGAACATGCGGATCGGGAACACCTCGGGCCGCGAACCCTTCAGCGCCTGCTGGATGCGCGACAACACCTCGGCAAAGGCTTTCAGGTAAGCATCCTGAGCCTTGATCCTGGGCTTCATGCGAAACCTCTCCGCTTTCTCGCCATCGGAAGGAATCGGCCCGCTCGCAGAGGAGATCGCTGCAACCACATGGCGAAGACTTCCGCCGTGGAGATGCCCGGATGCAGCGCCTCGCCGAGTTTCAGGTACCGCTCCCGTTCGAACCCGCGGGCGCTTGCAAGCAGGACGGCCAGCCCTCCCATGAAGAAGCCGGGCCCATGCGCTCGCCAATGATCAGGGTCGACATTTCCCGAAGCGCAGAGATCGAGCAGGTCGTCCTCGTATTCCCGACCGAACGCGTCCGGCAGGTGCGCGCGGCCTGCGGCAGTCGCAGGCACGGCGACGAGCGTATATCCCGCGCTCCGGGCCAGCGCCGCCAGTGTCCGCAGATCGCACGACAGACTGCGTTTCAACCGTGACAGCGTCTCCTTGGGCAGCCCGCTCGCTTTCGCCCAGCCCGCATCGGTCGAAAACATTCCCTTCGCCGCCTTGGACATCTGATCCAGCAGCTTGGCGGGTAAACCCGCGGTTGATATATTCATCAACTAATTATGACACTTATTACGTTTAACATCAACAGGGACCTTTCCTGGTTCCGTAGCGCCGCGGGAGCTCATCTCGACCTGCGACAACAGCAGCGGCCCGCACGCAGACGCCTACGACGACGCGGCCGTCGGGGAGGAACTGATCGCCGGGGGACTTTCGCATACCTTCGCGGCGAATTGCAGACCCTGGGGCAGACGATTTGCTACACTTGCAGCGCGCTTGATACCAGCACTGCCGGCGGTTCGCCGGCGTGCATCCGCTCAGTCAGAGGCCGACCATGGCGATGACCCAACAAAGCTTTCTCAGCCTCGGCCCGGACGGCTTTCACCGCATCGCCTACACCGAATGGGGCGATGCGCGCAACGCGCACGTGGTGCTCTGCGTGCACGGCCTGTCGCGCAACAGCCGCGATTTCGATCCGCTCGCCGAGGAACTGGAAACGTACTGTCGCGTGGTCTGCATGGACGTCGTCGGCCGCGGCGACAGCGACTGGCTCACCGACAAATCGGGCTACAGCTTTTCCACCTATCTCAGCGACGCCGCTTCGCTGATCGCGCGCGTGACCACGCCGGTCGCCGGCGGCCTGCTCGATAGCCTGCATGCGCGCCTGGGCGGAAACCGGCCTGCGGCGAGGCTCGACTGGGTCGGCACTTCGATGGGCGGGCTGATCGGCATGTTGCTGGCGGCGAAGCCGGGCTCGCCGATTCGCCGCCTGGTGCTGAACGACGTCGGCCCGTTCGTGCCCTGGGACGCGCTGATCGGCCTCAAGGGCCACGTCGGCAGCGAAACGCGCTTCGCCAGTTACGACGAGGTGGAACGCTACGTGCGCCGGGCGTGCTCGAGCTTCGGTGCGCTCGACGACGCGTACTGGCAGCATCTGGCGCGCCATGCGGCGGTGCGCGAAGACGACGGCAGCTACCGCCTGCGCTACGACCCGGCGATCAGCCGCGGTTTGCCGCCGCATCTCGATCCGGAGATGCCGATCGGCCCGCAGTTCATGCGCGGCGTCGATCTGTGGGCGACCTGGGACGCGCTGCGTTGCCCGGTGCTGGTGTTGCGCGGCGCCGAGTCCGAAGTGCTGCCGCGCGCGACCGTGGAGGAAATGCAGCGGCGCAAGCCGAAGGTGAAAGTCGTCGAGTTCGACGGTGTCGGCCATGTGCCGGCGCTGGCCACGCGCGACCAGATCGACGTCGTGCGCGAATTCCTGGGTGCCACGGACGTCGGCTGAGACCGGCCGGAATATGCGCCGCACCCCGGAGAAGCGCATGGATACTGGCCTTTCGGCCGATTGCCAGGCCCAACTCAGATTCGCACTTCCACCATCCGCCGCCACGGCGCCGCAGCGCGCAGCCGCGACAGATTGCCGTAGTGGCCCGCCGCGGTGCGGTTGATGAACACGATGTGGTGGGGGAAGCGGATGTCTTTCGCCTCGCCGAAATGGATCAGGTTGTTGTCGACGACTTGGCGCAAGAGCTGATCGTCGTAGCCGAAGCGGTAGGGGCGCGCGGGATCGAGCACCTTGAACACGAGGTCGAGCGCGGGTGCGATCAGGCCCGCGGACACCGGCGCGCCCGCGGCCGTGCAGACGCCC
>JAJZUN010000104.1 GCA_021848555.1 Pseudomonadota bacterium
GTCTCGCCATGGAAACTGATAATGGCGCGCACGCCGAGTATGCGTCCCGTAAAAATGCCGTCGCGTTCATCGAACTCGATCCGGGCAGTATAGCCCTTATACGTCATGGTGTTCATGGCTTTACTCCAACACGTTCTAATAACTCCCTGGCTTCCTCCACCTGATATTTCCTCGCTTCCTTACCGGGATGGGGGCGGTGGCAACGCCATTGCTCGCCCCTTAAAGTGACCTTCACCCGAGAGCCTTCGCGTTCCTGCACTTCACCGCCCAAGGCCACGATCAGCGACTCGATCTCGGCGAAGATGATGGTGCCGGACGTAGGCTGCCGAAAGACGGCCTTCAAGGTTTTCAGATGGTTTTTCTTCACGGTTGAATGATAGCACTTATTGCAAGCTATATGCAATCATAAAACGCTATCACTAGCCAGCGTTATAAATTCGGTGCCCCCACAACAGCCACCCACGCATGTCCTTTCTTTTCTCCGGCCCGTCTGGATCAGGAACTCCGCATTCGATCCCGCCGCTCCAGTGGGCGGAAATCAGGCCGTAATTCGCCAGAGGCCGACATCCGGTCGGACTGGGATCATTCCACCGGGTTAGGACTTTTTTGAACACAGCCACCCGCCCCGCCGCTGGCCATTTGAACTGGATGTAGTCGCCGACCTGTAGATGGCTTGATGCCGGAACCGGCATGATGAATCGCGGCCAGTAACCCCCTCCCAGCGTGTCTGAGTAGCCCGTGTAAATTGTCGCTGGCACATAGGGTCGGCCAGCAGTATCGGTCGGCCAGGGCTTGCCCTCCGCTTTCTGATACCATCCTTCAACCACATTCAACGGCCGCCCGGTGTACGGAATGGCGGCGACCGCCCCGGGTTGCATGGTACCTACCCGAGACGTGTAAACGTGGCTAGTCTGCGAATACGGCGTGTAGTCCGTCATCCCACCGTGGAAGCTCGCGCAGCCGCCCAAGCTCAGCATCCCCACGATTCCAACAGCAAAAAAAATAGACTTCATTTCTCACCTCCTGCGGGGCCAACCGAAGCCGGCCCCTGATCTGTTACTTCGCCAAGCCAATAAAACGTGCAGGCTGTGCCGGCACGGGCAGGCTGACCAGCATCTTTGTGCCACTGCGCAGCGTCTTGGCCGTGGCCGGTGGAATTGGGACGATGTACTGCTCGCCGCCGGCCTGCCCTTCCCCACGCATTACCGTCTCTGCCACATACGGCCGGCCTTGTTTATCGACCGGCCAGAATTGTGAGTTCTGCAGCGACCAGTTGCGCATAAATTGCTCGTTGACATGCGCCGGCCCTTCGACCGCGACCGTTACTTGTTGGGCCTGGCCGGTGGAGGCCTCCGCGACGCCGGCGAGCGAGGCCAAGGCGAGGATGGTCAAAAGTTTGATACAGGTTTTCATGGTGTAGCTCCTATTCAATTTTGAGGTGGCTGCCGGTTGCCCGGCAGCGTATCTTCACGCTCCGATCAGGTCGCGCCGCAACGCGATCGCGCTTTCCAGGCCGGGCATCGCGTACCAGTCGACGGACAGCGAGAACGGAACAGGAGCGATGCCAGCCAGCCACGCCTTGGTGCGTTTATGTCCCGTCAGACGATGGTTTGTACCGTCAGGGAACACGACAATGACCAAACGGGAATAGAGAGGGGAGGCGGGATCCTCAACCTCCCGTGGATTGTCCAAACCCAACGGAATCTCGTCGTAGGTGGACCAATCCCGCAAGGTCATGCAAGAATAGCCCATGAAGTGCCCGCCCTCCGCAATCCAGCCGGTGTATTTGCGTAAATTTTGATTCATCATCTAGTGCTCCTTTTGTTCGGCGTCAAAAAACGCCCGCGCCCCGGGCCAGGTTGACCATCTGCTGATAGTCCATGTCTATGGTGGATAGAATGATTTCTATCGTGCTGAAGAACCCGATGCGGTAGAGGTTCATTCGCATGGGGTCGCCCGGATCGGCCAAATCGAAGACCTGCCGCACGATTTGCTCCAGGTGATTTTCGCCGGGACGCATCCGCACCATGCACAACGCCTCAATTGCCATTTTCCCACCGGCGCCAATGCATCCGAGGCTCTCGATCGGGATTGGCGGCCCGTCCCAGTCCTGCAGTTGGTGTTCATCGTTTTCACAAACCTGATTTTTGGTGAGCCTCCGGGGGGCGGGGCGGAGCCCTGCGGGTGTTGTGCCGGTGATCGTTTTTGCTGACATGACTACCTCCTGTCTAAGAAGAACCTGTTTTTCGGAGCCGCCTCGCTCTACTGAGCGGAGGGCGCGGCCCCGCAGGGGTTTTCGGGGGGCTTGAGGGGCTGCAAGCGGGCGTGCCAGAGGGGGTGGCGCGTAGCAGAACCCCCGGCCCTGGAAGGGCTGGCGCGACTGGTTGCGAGGTCGCGCAGCGACCGTCCCCGTCCCCCCGAAAAAGCGACCGGAGCGACTGGGCGGCTCCGAAAAACAGGTTTGCCAGCTGACGGGCAACACAAACCGGGGTTCGCCGGCACCGCGCGGAACGCGCCCGCGCGCTCGGCGCGCGGAGTCTCGGCGCGGCCCATCGGGCCGCTCCTCCTGCCCAAAAACTCGGCCGGCGCGGGCGCAGCCGGCGTCGTCAGTTTTAGTCATTCCCCGCCCGCGGGTCATGCCCGGGCCAGGGATCCCACACCAGCGTGTCGGCTCCCTCATCCAAGCGCCAGGCGCCGTCGATCCAAACCCGCCTTGGCGGGTCCAGGCGGTCGACAAGTTGGCGATTGCCGGCCCGGTGGGCATGGGCAAGAAAAGTTTGACGATTTACTACTTGTTGGCGGTTCATGTTGTGCTCCTATCCAAGTTCGAGTTCGTCTCGCTGTCGCGAGTCGGCCGCTGGTGAGGCGCGCTCAAGCTGCGCCTCGTTAAAGCTCTGGTCGGCGTGGCCGTCGACCGTCTGCGCAAGAACTGGTTCCTGGTGTCGCATAACTTCCGTGTAATCGAGGCTGCTGCTTTTTTCGGCAGCCGTCTCCATCCGAGAAATAATTTTTTCGATGCGCGCCAGGTCAGCTTCGTCGCCGGGTTCCAAGTTGAGCTCGGCTTCTTGCCGTGCGACGGCCTCGGCCGAGAAAACCAGGTCGGTCGAGATTCGCGACCGGCTCAACTCAACGTAAGAAAGTTCACGACTGGCCATCGAACCGTCGACATACCCTACCGTCCTGTCTACCGTGACGCCCTGAGCGGCATGGATGGTCAGGGCATACCCGTGCTCAATATTCGCGTAGCCAAGGCCGTTTGCGGCTTTTGCGGCCCGCCAGTCTGCCGGCGGCGGTGCCGCGGGCTGAATTTTCACAAGGCCGCCCGCGTCGGTTTTGATGGACAGGATCGGGCCGTTCTTGCCGGACTCGATCACGGTGATCGTTCCAAGCTCGCCGTTCATCACGCCAAGCGCCTTGTCATTTTTTTTGAAAATGATTCGGCCACCTTCGCTGAATTCGCGTGGGCCAAGCGAATTGCCTTCGCGATCGCGCACGGTCGTCGTGATGGCTGGGCCGAGAAAATTTTTCTCGCGCAGGCGGGCTAGCGCAGCCTCGTTGAGCCGTGCCATGCTGGCGCGGGTTGAGGCTAGCATGAGGGTTTCCTGCGGCCGTAATTCGCCCCCGCGCGCCGCCCATTTTTCGACCACGGCGGCCAACGCCAGGTCAGTAGATTTGATCTGGATGTTGCCAAGTTGTACGAGTTTTTTGAGTGCCGCCACAACGTGGCTGGCGGCGGCGTCCGCCACAGCAGCCCGCGTGCCACGCGCTTCCGCGAGGGCTTCTGGCAGGTCTTTGAGTTTTAGGCCGTGCCGGGCAAGCTGCTGGCGCGCTTCGCCGGTCTTGCCCTGCCCGACCAACTCAGCCACACGCTCCAGTCGCTCGACAATTTGGCGGCGGTTCTCGCGCAGCCGATAGACCGGCAGGCCAGCCTTTTGGAGATCCCGGAACGGGGTGCCGGCGGCCACGGCGGCAAGCTGTTTGGTATCCCCGACCAGCACCAGGCGCGCCCCGCTGCGGTCAACGTGTTCGAGCAGGCGGGCCATGTGTCGGGCACCCGTGGTGCCCGCCTCGTCCATCACCAGCACCGTCCGGGCGTCCAGTTCTTCGGTGCTAGCAGCGAGGCGCATCACCAGGCTGTCGATCGTGCTGGATTCAATGCCCGCTTCGCGGGCCAAGCCGGCGGCGGCCTTGCCGCCCAGGCTGCATCCCAGCACCCGCATCCCGGCCGATTCCCAGGCCATGCGGGCGGCAGCCAACATCGTGGTTTTACCGGCGCCCGCATCCCCCTGGATGAGCGGCAACCGACCCCCGGTCGTCACTCGCTCCACGGCCCCGCGCTGTTCGTCAGAAAGCGCAAATCCGGCTTGCTGCTCAAATTTTGCGACGGCGGCGGCCACGGCTGCCGGGGGCAGCGCGCCGGCATGATCGCCGGCCAGGCGCTGCCCGATCGCGACCACGGATTTTTCGATTTCGAGAATCTCGCGGGTCGTGTATCGCAAACTGCCGTCCGGCGCCCGCAGCGCCACGGCCTGTGCCCGACAGTCTGCTTCCAGCGCGCGGGCGAAGTCGATACCCCGCCCGGATTGACCAGCGGCAACCATGGTTGCCAAGCGAAGGGCGCGCTCATCAAAAACCGACTCATTTTCTGTGAGTCCCGCCAGGATGAGGGCTGAGTCAGGTTCTGCAGTTTGAGTATGGGTTTGCAGGGCTTCGATGCTGTCCCTGCCGAAGCTGAGCGCCTGGGCGCGTTCCTGCCATTGCTCATGCAAGGCGGGAGCGTCGGCCAATTCTTTTCCGCGCCGCGTGTCCTTGTTTGCAATCTCGCTGGCCTTACCACCTGCCTGGCCGGCTTCGGCCAGGGCTTGCTCGATCTGCTGCCGGCGGCGGCTGAATTCTCGCTCGACATCCGCCGGCATGCCGGCGACTCGGAAGGTCCCTTTCTGGTCAGGTTCGACCTGAAAACCGAGTTGCTGCATACGTTCGGCCAGCGCTGCCCGGTAGACGGCGCCGAGCAGCATTTTGTGTTTAAAAACGTCCGCGAACTCGACGGCACCCCATGACCCATCAGCGCGCTGCCCGAGATTCATTGTCAGGCAGTGCGTATGCAAATCCATGTCTTGCTCGCGCGAACTGCCGTGTTGGTACGTGGCCGCGACCATCTGCGCCTGTTCGCGCTCCTGTCCGCCCTTGCCGCGCCGGGCAAGGCAGAGCTCGGCCTCTATGTATTTGATTGTTTCGTGCACCGCCGCGCGCTGCGCGGCCTCGACGGCGGCGCGGGTTTTTTCGTCACCCAGCGCCCAAACCAGGCTGACAGATTTCGGCGCCGAAAATGTGAGGTCGGTGCCGTAGCGCCGTGCCGGCCCAGCACCCTGCACCATGGCGCGCCCGGCCGGGTCAAGTCCCTGAAGAGTGTTGATCATGTCCTGCCGATCAACCTCGCCGGCCAAGCCCAGGGCAGCGGCGCCAGTGCCCATCCATTGGGATGGCGCGCCGTCTACCCCTTGGGCATAGTAGTCCTCTACTCCGCCGCCGGCAGCGCGCCGTCGCAGGCCAGGATCGGGCTGCCCTGACCCGTTTTCCAGGTCACGATGTACATCATCTTGCAATAACACTGTACCTCTGACTTGGTGTTGAACCACAACGAGCTCGGACAAGTCGCGCAAACGACCGCGGGCGGCGGGCGGCGGGATTTCGGCAGGGTGGGTAGGATCGCTCCGGATTTCATGGTTTTGCTCCTGTTTGGTTACTCGAATGCGCTCCAGCGCTTCGGTCTGCGCCAGCGCTTCGCGCGGGTAGTCGGCGACCGCGCCGACGTCGGCGGCGGTCTTGCCAGATATGGGGTGAAGGCTCAGCATCAGTCAGCCTCGCGCTCCTGGTCAGGCGCACGTCGCCGCCACTTGCGGCGCGCCGGCATGCCTGGGGCGGGCGCGGCGGAGGGGGCTACGGGATCTGGCCCCAGGGCCTCAGATATCTCGCCCACGGCCTCGACCGCCGCCCCGAGACCTGGGGCAATGTGGTCAAGTGCCGCGTCCTGGACCTGTTCGGCGGCGACATCGGCCACCGGCTCATCGGGCGCCGGCGTGGGCGCGACCTCAGAGGTCGCCACCCGATCAGGGGCAGGCGGCGCGATTTCTGCGTGCGCCGGTCGGCGTTGTTTCGCCTGCCCGCCAGTAGGCGGTCTGGGGAGCATCGGCCGTTGCGGCTGACCGATGTCCACGCTGTCCTCATCATCGGGGTGATTCGTAGGCGCAGCGGCCGCGCGGTGCGCGCGCTGCCAGCCGGGCAACGTCCACGCGGCCGGCTCGAACGCCGACCGCTTCGGTTGTGGATCCAGGTGGGGCCAGGTCAGAAGGTGCGCGTCGCCGCTCATCAACAGGATGCCGCGCACTCCTGCCGCGCTGGGCTGGACGATTTGCGCGAACTCGGCGGGCAGCAGCAGCCTCTCTTCTGCGCGCTGCCAGCTACTGGATCGGCTGGCCTGTTGATTGGATCCCCAGTTCGCGCCGGCGGACATCTGCCCGACGTACCGCTCCACCTCGCGCTCGCCGACTGTTCGCGCCGCCCACTCCTGCGCGTCTGTGCCAGTCATTTGCACCAGGATCTTGGTGGCGGTAGTGTTTTCCCAGATTTTTAGGGTTTCGGCTGAATATTTTTTTGTGATCTGGGATGGCTCCTGCAGGCCCAGGATGACCCTGGCGCCCTTGCTGCGGCCGGCCTCCAGCATCTCCGTGATGACGTTTAGTTTTGCGATGTGCGAAACCTCGTCCAAGAAAAACCAGATCCGTCGCTGCTCGGGAGGGGCATCGGGCATCATCAGGACATACCCGGCGAGCAGGTTGATCGCCAGGGCCACGAACTGCCGGCCCAGGCCTCCTCCCGCGCCGCTGTCATCCTCCGGGGGATCGTCGGGGTTCGGCCGAAAAATCAGCGGCGCAGGATTCTTGTGGTCCAACCACCGTCGCAAAGCGAGGGTCGGCCGGCCGGCGTGCGCCAAAGCCCGGTCTGCCTCAGCAAGATCGAAGACCGCCGTAAACCACACGCTGAGGGTAAAAAGGATGGACTCGCTCGGTTTGCCCGACGCAATAATTCGTTGGGCCTCGGGCATCTCATCGTTGATGATGCCCTTGAGTGAGTCCATGTCCGTCAGGATCGTCCGGGCCGCTGCGCCCAACTCAGAAAATGTCCACTGGCGAGGCAAAAAGCTGGATAGGACGGCCACCAGGATTTGCTGCGTGCCCATCTCCCACATCGGGTTGTTCCCATTCGCCGGGATCAAGAACTGGGCGAGCGCCCGCGCCCGCGGGATGGTGTTGATGTCCGCTCCGGGGATCCACCTGTGAGATCTGGCGTCCCAGGGCGCCAGCAGCACGGCAGGCCCGCCGGCCTGCCAGATGTCGCCCTTGTAGTCCCAGACGATTAGTTTGTCGCCTCGGGCGCGGGCCTGCTCGAAGATCGGCAGAATGACGGTCGTCTTCCCGCTGCCGCTGGCCCCTCCGATAAAAAAGTGCCGGGTCTCGCGCCGCTCGCTGATTTGGATTTTCGGGTGTAGGTAAATGCCGGTCGGTTTACCTTCGGCGCGCGCCTCTTGCTTCGCCAGCGCTGCCCCTTTCCGTAGCTGGCGACCACGCAGGTGGCGGACGCCTGCGGCCGGGGTTGCAAACCAAAAAAAGATCGCGCCACCCACTGCCCCGCCCAAAGCCAGGCCGCCGATTGACCAGCGGTGGGCGATTGCCAGCGCTGCGGTCGGCCAGATCGTGGCCGGCATGACACCCCCAAAACCGTGGGGAAACATTTTGGGTAGCAAATACACGACCGCGGCGGATACGGAGTGCCCTCCAACGCCTAAGGTCCACATACCCACCGCCTCGATCGCCAGCCAGACCACGAGCCCGATGACGGCGCCGGCGATCAGGCCGAACTCAGGTTCTGTTGGTGGTTTTTGGCCGGGGTCAGTCATGCTGTGCCTCGCGTTTTTTTAGGATCGTCTCCAGGATCCAGTACCAAGAGGCTTTGCCGGCGCCAGGTTTGCCGCAGGGCATGATGACACGGCACTCGGCCTGCTTGGTTTTCCGCCAGCTACGGAAAGGGGCAGCGCTGGCGAAGCAAGAGGCGCGCGCCGAAGGTAAACCGACCGGCATTTACCT
>JAJZUN010000105.1 GCA_021848555.1 Pseudomonadota bacterium
AAGCGCATTCTGGCGCTTGAACTCCTCGCTTTCCTCGCCCCCGACCGCGGTATGCAGCGGCGCGGTGGTGGCCGGCGGGATATTGACCGGGCTGAGTCTGCGCGCGAGCGCCTGGTCCAGCTTCAGGTCCTCGTTGACAAAAGGCGCTTGCACCAGGGGCTCGAGATCGTAGATGCCGCTGATCGCCAGGGCGCCCTTGACCAGGTTGTAGGGCAACTCCGGCATGTACCTGTCCCAGCGCGCCGCCAGCATCATCGCGGTCAGGTGGCCGCCGGCCGAGTGTCCGGCCACGTAAAGCCGGCCCGGGTTGACGCCGTAGCGCGCGCCGTAGTGCCACAGCCAGGCGATGGCGAGCAGGTTTTGCTTGACGATGTCCTCGACGCCGACTGCGGGGCACAGCCCGTAGTTGGGGATGGCCAGGGTCACGCCGCGGCGAACGAAAGCGGGGGCGAGGTAGGAAAAATCGCTTTTATCGCGCGATCTCCAGTAGCCGCCATGGATGAACACCAGCAGGGCCTCGCTCCTGCCTTGGGCGGGGAAAATATCCAGTTTTTCGGCTGCGCTGCTGCCGTACGCCAGATCCAGGTGACAGCTCAGGTCGGCGCGCGCTTGCGCCGAGCGCCTGCTGCCGCGTTCGAAAACTTGCGCATGATCCGGAATCATCGCGCGTGCGTTGTACTGTCTGTCGTAGTATCCGGTCGTGGCGTCGGTCATGGTGTGATCCCTCCCTTCTGCTTTTTTTCATCCGGGCACGGCAGCCGGCGGCAGGCCAGGTCGGTCTGGAACGGCATCCCGCAGCTAGATCCGTGGAATCTCGCAAAATCGCCATTTATCATGGTGTCGCACGGTACCACGCCGGCGCGGGGGTCTCAAGGACGGCGCAGCGCCTAAGCCCGGTCCAGTTCGTGCAGCACCGCGGCGCCCATTTCGGCGCAGGAAATCGGGATCTTGCCCGGTTCGCAGATGTCGGCGGTGCGCGCGCCCTTATCCAGGGCCCTGGCCACCGCGCGCTCCAGCAGCGCCGCATCATCCGGCCGATCCAGGGACAGCCGCAGCATCATCGCGACGCTCAATATCGCCCCGAGCGGATTGGCGATACCCTTGCCTGCGATGTCGGGCGCGCTGCCGTGCACCGGCTCATACAGCGCCGCGCGGCGGCCGCCGGCATCGGCCGCGCCCAGCGATGCCGAGGGCAGCATGCCGAGGGAGCCCGCGGCCATCGCCGCGCAATCGGACAGTATGTCGCCGAACATATTGTCGGTGACGATGACGTCGAACTGCGCCGGCGCGCGCACCAGCTGCATGGCGCAATTGTCGACGTACATATGGCGCAGCGCGATGTCGGGAAACTCGGCGTCGCGCAAAGCCTGGACTTCCTCGCGCCACAGCACGCCGGCTTCCATCACGTTGGCTTTGTCGACCGAGCAGACGTTGCGGCGCCGGGAACGCGCCAGTTCGAACGCAAAGCGCGCGATGCGGCGGATTTCAGACGTTGTGTAGGTCTGGGTGTTGAAGCCGCGCCGCTCGCCGTTGGCCAGGGTTTCGATGCCGCGCGGTTTTCCGAAGTAAATGCCGCCGATGAGCTCGCGCACGATGACGATATCGACCCCGGCCAGGAGGCGGTTTTTCAGTGACGAGGATTCGTACAGCGCGGGAATCGTGACGATGGGACGCAGATTGGCGAACAGCGCGAGCGAGCGCCGCACATGCGGCAGCCCGCCGGCGACGCGCGCCTCGCGCGGAATCGCGTCGTTGTCCATGCCGCCCATGGCGCCGAAGAGTATGGCCCGCGCCGCATGGAGGGCGTCTTCGGTCGCCTTGGGCAGCACCTGCCCGTGCAGCCGGTAGGCGTCCGCGCCATAAGGATATTCGTCCAGCCGTAGGGCCAGCCGGCGCCGGGCGACAAACCACTCGAGCACGCGGCGCGCTTCGGCCGTGACTTCGGGGCCGACGCCGTCTCCGGGCAGAATGGCAATTCTGTTCTCGCTCATGTCGCTGCTCCCATGGTTCGACTGCAGGTTCGCGGCCCGCATTGGCGCGCGCTCGAAGTGCATGCTACCTGAATGCAGGGCCTTTGCGAGGGGGAAACCATCGAGGCGGCGCCGGACTCGGGGCGTATCGTGCGGCGACCGGGCGCGTTAGAATCGCGGCCATGAGCACCGATGCGCTACAGGAGAAAAATGTCCTCGGCGGCCCCTTGCAGGCCTGCGGCTACGATCCGCTGACCGGGTTTTTCCGCGACGGCTGCTGCGCCACGCGCGGCGAGGCGGGCGTGGCGCACCTGGTGTGCATCAAGGTGACGGCGGAATTTCTGGAGTTTTCACGCGAGCGCGGTAACGACCTCTCCACGCCGCGCCCGGAAATGCGCTTTCACGGCCTCAAGCCCGGTGACCGCTGGTGCCTGCACGTGCTGCGCTGGGTCGAGGCTTGGGAGGCGGGCAGGGCGCCCAAGGTCGTGCTCGAGGCCACGCACGAGGATGTCCTGCGGCTGGTGCCGCTCGGCGCGCTCAAGCGCCACGCCCTCGACCTGCACTGAGCGTGAACGCGGACTCCGGCAAATCGGTCGCCATCATAGGCGGCGGCCCTGCAGGACTCATGGCGGCGGAGGCCGCAGCGAGCGCCGGCGCGCGCGTCGACGTCTACGATGCCATGCCTTCGGTCGGGCGCAAGTTCCTGATGGCGGGCAAGGGCGGCCTGAACCTCACTCACTCCGAACCGACGGCGGTATTTGTTTCGCGCTATGGCGCGCGCCGCGCGCATCTAGAGCCTTTGCTTGAGGGCTTCGGGCCGCAAGCGCTGCGCACCTGGGCGCGCGCGCTCGGCGTCGATACCTTTGTCGGCAGTTCCGGCCGCGTGTTTCCCGCCGAGATGAAGGCTGCGCCGCTGCTGCGCGCCTGGCTGCACCGGCTGCGGGCCGCAGGCGTGCGCTTTCACATGCGTCATCGCTGGTGCGGCTGGGACGAGGACGGCGCGTTGCGTCTGGATGCGCCGCAGGGAGCGCGCGCAGTGCGCGCCGACGCGCTGGTGCTCGCGCTGGGCGGCGGCAGCTGGGCGCGGCTTGGGTCCACCGGCGCCTGGGTGCCGCTGCTCGCCGCGCGCGGCGTCCGCATCGCGCCCCTGCGCCCGGCGAACTGCGGCTTCGATGCCGGCTGGAGTGAGCACTTTCGCGCGCGCCATGCCGGCCACCCGGTGAAGCCGGTGGCCGTGGTCCATAGCGGTCCGGACGGCGTCGAGTCGCGGCAGCAAGGCGAATTCGTGGTCACCGCGACTGGCGTCGAGGGCGGCCTGATCTATGCCCTGTCGGCGCGCCTGCGCGACGAGATCGAAGCCTCGGGCGCCGCGCTGCTGCGCCTCGATCTGGCGCCGGGCCGCAGCCTGGAGCAACTGGCAAGGGAACTGTCGCGGCCACGCGGGTCGAGTTCCATGGCGAATCACCTGCGCCGCCGCGCTGGGCTAGAAGGGGTGAAGGCGGGATTGCTGCGCGAACTGCTGCCGGCTGAGGATTTCGCCGATCCGGTTCGCCTTGCCGCCGCGATCAAGGCGCTGCCGCTGCGGCTGATCGCGCCGCGCCCCCTGGACGAAGCCATCAGCAGCGCCGGCGGCGTCAGGTTCGAAGACCTGGATGGGCGTCTGATGGTGCGGACGCTGCCGGGCGTGTTCTGCGCGGGGGAGATGCTCGACTGGGAGGCGCCGACCGGAGGCTATCTGCTGACGGCGTGTTTCGCCAGCGGCCGCGCGGCGGGTGCCGGTGCGGCGGCCTGGCTTGCGGCCGCACGCTCCCGCGATACGTCGAAAGATGACGGGGCCTGACCCCACCGACCTGAGAGCCGGTGCTAAGCTTGAGGCCGTGAATTTGTTCCCTCGGCCATGACCAAGGTCCAGCATCCCGTGCATCGCATCGAGCTGCGCGTGCAGGAACTCGCGCAGCTGTTCAATTCGATGGATCCGACGCCGTTCCACCACAAGGATCTCGATCCGGATGCGGAGGAGTTCATCGAAAGCTGGGCGCTGGAGTTTCCGCAGGACAGCCGCTTCCATCTCACGGTGCATCTGGGGACGATGCCGCCCGAGGACCCCACCGCGCTGGTGGCCGAGGCGATCCGCAATTATTTCGACTACAAGTCCGAAATGGCGCGCCGCAAAGTGCGGGTGCTGCTGCTGGAAGGGCGCACCAGCCTGATGATAGGCGCCGGCGTCCTCGCCCTGTGCCTGCTCGGCGCTGAGCTGCTGACCACGTTCGCGAACGGGACTTTCCTCAAGATTCTGCGCGAGAGCCTCACCATCGGCGGCTGGGTCGCAATGTGGCGGCCAATGCAGATCTTTCTGTACGAATGGTGGCCGCTGATGCGCAGGAGCCGTATCTACCGCAGCCTGAGCCGCGCGCAGGTGCACGTGGCGCAGGGATGACCCCGATTTTTATCGGCGGCACCATGCGCGAGTGCATCCCGCAGGACGGCGCCGACGCCTAGAAAGCCTGGACCGGCGCCTGCGGGACGTCCTTCCAGAACCCCGCGTCGTGGCCGAAGAACAGCCTTGCTCCTGCCCGCTCCAGCGCCGCCAGCCGGTCGAGCGAGGCCAGCATCTGCTCGCGGTCATAGACGAAGCGCGGCAGGCGGCGTTCGCGCAATGTGCGGCAGAAGTAGCAGGCGTCGCCGGTCAATACGGCCTCGCCCTTCGCGGTGCGCACCTTGAGCGACTGGTGCCCCGGCGTGTGGCCGTAGGTCGGGATGCACACGACGCTGCCGTCTCCGAACAGGTCGTGCTCGCCCTCAACCTGCTTCACCGGATGGCTGTGGTCGATGTCGGCCTTGTAGATGCCGACTCTGGCCGCGATTTCTGGATTCTGGGCCGCCTGCCATTCGCGCTTTTGCACGACGAGGGTCGCGTTGGGAATCAGCGCGTTGCCGCCCGCGTGATCGAAATGCAGATGCGAGTTGACGACGTAGTCGACCTTGCCCGGATCGCGGTCTATCGATTCCAAGCGCGACTTCACATCGTCGCCCGCGCCGTACTGCTCGAAGCCGAACAGGCGTGCCACCGGCTCGCCGAGGCGCCCGGCCGCGTCGGTGCGGCATTGCGGATGCATGCCGGTGTCGAACAGCACGCGGCCCTTGGGATGCTCGATCAGGTAGGACGGGACGGGCAAGGTGACCTCGCCGGTCTCGCCCTCGATCATGTCCTTTAGCCGCCCGCTCAGGCGACCGCAGGTCATGGCGTAGAGCTTGGCGATCATTTGCGCGGCCTCCTTGCTCAGGCGGCGAATGAGGAATTAAAGTGCCGCACGCCAAGTATCGCACCCAGTGCCGAGCCCGCCAAGTATTGGCGCCCGCTTCCGGCTGCGGACGGTCGCGATGCCCGCAGGCGGACAACGATCCGCCAGATCGTATCGCAGGTACTGCTCTTGATTCGAGATGCGCGGTCGCCTCGGTAGTCCGCGTTTCCGCGGCCACGCAGCAGGCGCCGCGGACTACCGATCCACCCAGGTGACCACGTCGTCCACCGCGGCGCGGCTGGTACGAAAGCGGTTTACGGGGTGGGCTCCGTCTTCGTAACCGAAGGACATGCCGCACACCACCCGCCGCTCCTCGGATAAGCCGAAATACGAACGCATGAATTTCGGATGCGCGCCCAGGGCGGCCTGGGCGATGCTGGCGACGCCGAGGCTGCGCGCGGCCAGCATGAAGTTGTTCACCCAGGCGCCGCAATCGAGCACGCCGTACACGCCCAGCGCCTCGTCGGTGGTGACGATCATCGCGTGCGGCGCGCCGAACAGGCGGTAGTTTTCCATGCCCTGGCGCGCCGCGGCCTCGCGGTCGCCGCGCGCGATGCCCACGCTGTCGTAGAGCTGGAAGCCGCACTCGCGCCGGCGCTCCAGATACTTGCCCCGGTATTCCCGCGGAAACGGGTAATCGGGCTCGCGCTCGTGTCCGGCGACGTATTCGCACAGCGCGCTGCGAAAGCGCTCGGTCGCGGCGCCGCGGGTAATCACCACCTGCCAGGGCTGCGAGTTGCACCACGAGGGCGTGCGCTGCGCGATCTCCAGCATGCGCGTGATCGTGGGGGTATCCACCTGATGCGGCAGGTAGGCGCGGCAACTGTAGCGCTCCTTGAGCAGACGCTCGAATGCGGCAGACGGCGGGTCGGATGGTTCAGCGCTCATGGTTTCTCCTTTGCTGCGTACTCTACTATAGGCCGGAAATGCCCGTCTTTATTGAATCTGCGCCCAATGAGCGCGGCCGGCGCAAGCGACCTCTCAGCCCGACGATGGACTCAACAGTCCGACTAACCCCGGGTTTGCCCATATTGACTTTCGTTCTCATTTGGCCCAGATTGGGCATGACGTGCCGGGGACAAAAGGCATGCTCATAAGGAGGATTTCCATGAAAGTTCCAGCGATTGTATCCGTTGCTGCCGCAGTCCAATCACCGGCGGTCAACGGTACTGCGGCCGCAGGTGCATCTAGGTCGCGCTTGCAGCGCGGTCATATCAGGGCGACGCTGGCGGCCATGGCAGCGGCTGCCGTGCTCGCCGCGTGTGGCGGCGGCTCAAGCAACTCCCCCACGATTTCGGGCGTGGCCGCGACGGGCGCCGCGCTGGCCAGTGCGACTGCGCTGGCGAAGTGCACCAGCGGCGCGCCGATGTCCACCACCACCGCCGCGGCCTACCGCGTCGAGGTGCCGGTGAACTGGAACGGCAAGCTTGTCATGTATGCGCATGGTTACGCCGGCAACGGCAGCGTGCTCGGCGTCTCGAACCCGTCGATCCGCCGCTATCTGATCCAGAACGGCTATGCCTGGGCGGCATCGAGCTACAGCAAGAACTACTACGACGTGCGCGCCGGCGTCGAAGACACCAACGCGCTCGCGCTGCAATTCAGCAGCATCGCAGCGGCGAACTCGCGCACCCTGGCGGCGCCGACGAAAATCTACATCACCGGGCACTCGATGGGCGGGCATATCACGGCTGCGGCGATCGAGGACGAGGCTGCTGCAACGGCCATCCATAAGGTCAAATACGCTGGCGCGGTGCCGATGTGCGGCGTCGTGGGCGATACCGAGCTGTTCAACGAATTCGGCGCCATGCAAATGACGGCCCAGGCCGAGGCGGGTGTGGCAAGCAGTCCCATCACCAGTTGGTCCACCGTGGCGGCCCAGGTGCTCGGCGCGCTGTTCTCCAGCTTCCCGTCGGCGACGGCACCCACGGCCCAGATCGCGACCACTGCGGCCGGCGCCAAATGGGCCTCCGCGGTGCAGAACCTGACCGGCGGCAACCGCCCCTTGTTCGCCCAGGGCCTGGCCTTTGGCGGCAGCTTTCCCGGAGGGTCATTGACCACCTTCGGCGGCGACGGCACCGTGACCGGCATCCTGACCAAGAACATCGTTGACACCACGGCTTACACCTACACCATCGACGGCGATGCCGCCGCGTCGGCCGCGCTGAACGCATCCGCGCAAAAGCTGACGGCCGTGGCGGATGCCAACCGCTTGCGTCGCGACGGTTTGCGCTGGATACCGGTGGTCAATGGCGAATTCAGGATCCCGGTGGTTACCATCCATACGCTTGGCGACCTGTTCGTGCCGTTCAGCATGGAGCAGGCCTATCAGAAGCGCGCGGCCGCCAAAGGCAACGGCGGCTGGCTGGTGCAACGCGCGATTCGCGGCGCCAGCCACTGCGATTTCACCGTGGCCGAGCAGGTTGCCGCGTTCGACGACATGGTCAAGTGGGAGCGCGACGGCGTCAAGCCCGCGGGCGACGATGTGGTTACCGCCGCGACGGTGGCCGCGCCGACCTTCGGCTGCACCTTCACCAAGAATACCCTGGGGCCGGACGAAAGCGCGACCACCAAGGCGCTGCGCCCGGTGATACTCGCAACGACTGCGGCCTGCCCCTGAGCGATTGTTGGGGGGGCAATCTACAGGGGGCTTTCGGGCCCCCTGCTATTGTCAGGCTGGCGCCGATCGCGGGCCGCCGTTCAGCACATGCGATTCGAGCGCGCCTCCGGGCGGCATCGCCGGGCGCTATTCGGCCCCGTCCGCCGGCTTGAGCGCCAGGCGCCAAGCCTGCTCCGCATCGACCACCCAGCCGCCGGTGGGCGGCGCGAAGTGGGTGCCGAGGACCAGCACGGGCC
>JAJZUN010000106.1 GCA_021848555.1 Pseudomonadota bacterium
TGGGCCGAGGCCTATGCCCGCGCCGTACTCGCCACGCTCAAGCGCGAAAGCGTGCGCATCGACCTCACGGAGAACACCGCAGGTTAGAACGCGTGCGATGGCGCGCGGCGTCAGTCCGGCGCCACCGTCGTCAGGCCTGAAGCTGCGCGACCTGCTGCGCCAGCTGCTGCATGCGCACGGCGATCGATTTCAGCAGCGACGCCCCGAATGCCGGATTGGCCTTGACCAGGCCGAGAAAGTCGGCCCGGTTGATCGCCAGCAGCTTGCAGTCGGCCTCCGCGGTCGCCGAGGCCGCGCGCGCAGAGCGATCGACCAGCGCCATTTCGCCGAACATCCCGCCGGGGCCGACGCGCTCGACCACGCTGTTACCCACCGAGATCGCGACCCTGCCTTCCATCACGACATACATGAACGCGCCGACCGCGCCCGCGCTCATAATCACTTTACCAGCGGGGAAACTGGCCGGTTCCTGGGTGGCGAGTTCGTGTGCCAGACCGGCGAGCGTCTTGCGATCGAGAATGTCGCTGCGTTCGGCGGGAGCCACCGCCGGGCGGGCGGTGCCCAGTTTGACTATGCTCTGGCGCAGGCGCTGCACCATGGTGCTCATCAGCATCAGCGCGAATTCGGGTTTCTTTTGCAGCGCGCTGTGAAACTGCTTTTCATCCAGCGACAGCACGCGGCAGTTGATCTTGGCCATCGCCGTCGCGCTGCGCGGCAGACCGGCGATGACCGCCAGTTCGCCGAATACGTCACCCGGCTTGACCACCCCGAAAAATTTGTTTTGTATCATCAGGCCGATTTCGCCTTCCAACAACAGGTACATCCTCGCGCCTTTTGAAAACAGGCCGCCGGCCTTCTCGTTCTCGGAGAAAATGGGCTTGCCGGCCGGCTTCTCCTCCAGCATTCCGGCGGCGCGGAAGAACTCCAGCGCAACGGCGGGCTGATAAAGCGGGCTCTGCGCGGCGACCTGCGCCGCGGCGCGCGCCGCCGCGTCGGGAGGCGGCGTCGGCTTGGCCGAAAAATCGAGGTCGTCCATGGGCAAGGATATTTTAGTCCTTAATTCAGTTGTGGGCGACTGGGGCGCCATCCCGGCTACGCAGACCGCAGCAATGCTCCGCTGCGACGCCCGTGGCCAGGCTCCCCGGCGTCCCGAACTAGCGCTCAGGATTGCTATACTGCCGCCGTCGTTCCCGCCCCTGGCCGCCGACCGGCCGAAAGGGGAATCATGCTTCAAAGGCCGGATCAGCCCATGACGCACCCGCGCGAAGTCTCGCTTTCCGCCGCTGACGGCACACCGCTGTTTGTCGCCGATTGGCCCACCGGTTCTCCCGCCGCGACGGGCCAGGGCGTGCTGCTGATGCATGGACTGGGCGAGCACAGCGGCCGCTATGCGCATGTGGCGCGCTTCTTCAACGATTGCGGTTTTTCGGTGCGCGCCTATGATCACCGCGGCCACGGACGCTCGCGCGGCGCACGCGGCGATGTGCCCGATGCGGAGACGCTGTTGCAGGACGCGCGCATCGCGGTCGACGATTTCGCGCAGGAGTTGTCCGCAGCGCCGCTGCTGCTCGGCCACAGCATGGGCGGTTTGTTCGCGACTTACTACGCAACGCGGGCGCTGTCGCCACTGCGCGGCCTGATCCTGTCTTCGCCCGCGCTGCGGATCAGGCTGTCGGGCGCGCAAAAGCTGCTGCTGCAGGTTCTGGGCGCATTCGCTCCCGGATTCGGCATACCGAACGGACTCAAATCCAGATACCTGTCGCATCGACAGGAAGTGGTCGACGCTTATGATGCGGACCCGCTGGTGCATTCCAAAATCAGCGCGCGCCTGCTGCGCGCCATGCTGGAGGCGATCGAGTTTGCGCAGGCGCATGCGTCCGCGCTCAGCATAAACACGCTGCTTCTCGTGGCCGGCGACGATCACTTGGTCGATGCGAGCGGCAGCGATGAATTCTTCAGGAAGTTGGCGCCGGGCGTAGGCACCATGCGCAGCTACGCCGGTTTCTACCACGAGATATTCAACGAAGTCGAAGCCGGCCGGGTATTCGACGATATGCGCGCGTGGCTGGGCGAGCTGCGGACCGCCGAAGACGGCGGGCCTCGGTCTTAGCTGGCGCTGCCTAAGCTTTGAGCGGCCGGTTTTCGGGGTAATGCTCGACGGCCGGGTCGATATGCACCCAGGGCCGCGCGCTGTTGGTCCAGATATTCATCACCAGTTTCATCTCGTTCGGCGCATCCAGCGTGCCAACTTTGAGCACCAGCATTTCCGGGACCTTCGCTCTCTGGCTGTAGATGGGCGAGCCGCAGTCGGGGCAGAAATAGCGGTTCAGGATGTTTCCGCTCTGGGCGGTGTCCGCGTACAGCTTCGGCTTGCCGGCGGTAAAGGTCAGCGCGCTGCTCGGAAGCACGGCATTATGGCTGGCGCCTGCGCCCGAGGCTTTCTGGCAATGGGTGCAGTGACAGGCGATGATTTTTTCGACGGGCGCGCTGACGCTGTAGCGGATGTTCCCGCACAGGCAGCCGCCGGTGATCGCATTCGACATGGAGTTCTCCTCGATCGGTTCGGATGGGTGGTGAATGATACCTTGATCCACGCGACGCCCCGTTAGGTGAAGGCGCAGGGAAGTCCCCTCCGGCCACCGTGGAAACTTTAGGTCGCAAATTATGACCGCATGGACTAGCGAGCTGATGCGGGGCTTGGCGAACTTGAAATGCCAATCTGGCATCTCAAGTTTTCCCAATCCTCCTTCGTGAAAGCGTGGGGTTAGGCATAGCGGCCAAATGAAAGGTTTGGGTTCGGCTAAATGAAAGGTCTGGTGGTGGTCCGTGGGGTGGATTTCCTTGCCATTTTTCTAGCTCAGCCTTTTCCTGATCCATGCCGGGCGCCGGCGGCAATCGAGGACCGCATAGACAAGCACCGTTTGCTCGTCCACCAGGTAATAGACGGCGAACGGAAATCGTTTTGACAATAGACGATGATATTTCCCGAAATGCATCGAATGCATGCCCGCACTTATGATCAGCGAGTCGATGTCCGAGGAAAGCGAATCAAGAAAATAGGCACCGACGCCTTCGGCCCGCCGTTCATAGAACCGGTACCCCTCGATCAGATCGCGGCTGGCGGAGGCAAGGATCCTGATCTTCATGAGACCTTGTTTCTGATATTCCTTTTGGCCGCATCCCAGTCTTCAAATTGATCATCGCCACGCTCATGCATCGCTTGCCTTTCCGCCAGAACGTCTTCATGCCAGGCCGGGGAAGACACGTCCCCCGCCTTGCTGCACAAATCGTCCCAAAGCGATTCCATAGCCTGAAGCTTTTCTTCCACCGACATATTTTCCAGAGGCAAGATACTCGCCATGATTTCTCCTGTTTGACTATCTGTGCTGCTTTATTGCTCAGATTACTCCAGGCCGAAGGCGCAGGGAAGCTCCCGCCGGCCACCGTGGACACTTAAGGTCACAAATTGTGACCTTAAAGACGCTTCCAGCCGTGAAGTCATCTCGCCCCACGCCCGGCGCGATGCGCGCTAGCATACGGGGACGCGCCTACCCGGGACCCGCACACATGAACGCTGCCAACGATACCCACTCCAAGACCATCGGCTACATTCTCTGGATCTTCGGCTTCACCGGCGCCCACCGCTTCTACTACGGCAAGCCGGTTACGGGAACCATCTGGTTCTTCACCCTGGGCCTGCTCGGCATCGGCTGGCTGATCGACCTGTTCCTGATTCCAGGCATGGACCGCGAGGCCGACCTGCGCTTTCGCGCCGGCAGCGTCAACTACACCGTCGCGTGGGTGCTGCTTACTTTCCTGGGGTTCTTCGGCGTGCACCGCATGTACATGGGCAAGTGGGTCACGGGGATCATCTACCTGTGCACCGCGGGCCTGCTGGGGATCGGGTACCTGTACGATTTCTGGACGCTGAACGATCAGATTACCGTCGTGAATGCGTCCGGGTAACGTAGAACGTCTCCTTTGGGGTCGTTGGACCAGATGGGGGCTAATTCTTCAGGATGGGAATGCCAATACCAGCAAGATATTTGAAAGTGGAATCGTAGTATGCGGGCGGTCGCGTGTGATCTGAGCTGTTCCCGGGAGGCACGAAAATAACCATGCCTTGGCGCGCGCGTGTGAGCAATACACGGTAGGCATTGCGCAGGTATTGTTGACGGTCTGCTTTATGAATTGACGTCCACTTACTTCCTACATACGAATGGTAGTTCCAATCTGACTGCGCGAACCGAAGATCGGCATCCCAAGTCATACAGACCCAATCAAGCTCGAGGCCTTGCACCTGGAACTCGGTCGCTGCGTCTTCCATGTAGAAACTCGATCTCGAGTCTTCGGAATCGTTGAGAAACCAATGGATCGGGTCGATCTCAACGCGAACATCGATAGCATGTGGCTTTAGGCGCTGAGCACCGGATGAAGCCACCAAACCGAAGCGTTCGGACCCGCGAGCATGTGTGCGTATCCATTTCTTTGCCGTATTTAGATCGCGCGTCAGTGCAATGGGGTAGCGAGAGGACATCGGCACAAATATTTCGCGGGCCCTTCCGCTGTCGCAGTCCAGGATCGCTTTCACAAATGAGGACACGTGCTCGGCGCGGAAAGATCGCATGGAGACGGCAAGGTGAAGGCTGTCATCTTTCACCACATTGGCCCGCCCCGAAAGCGTGTCAAGGACATGGCCGGCCGCGTACTCGCTATCGGTAAGTTCCGGGGAGACGTAAACATGCCACGAGGGAAAACTTGTATTGACGGCATCGAGCCAAGCAGAAATGCCCGCTTCGCCTCGGTTGATTTCCTGACCTCCTCCCACAAGACAAATCACCGCAGCCCAGTCATTGTGTCGATCGAGGTAAGAGATGAGAAATTCGGGTTCAGACTGGGTAAATCCTACGCGCTTCTTTTTCCTAAGCATGAAGCTTGCGGTCATTTCGCGGTTCCATGCTCGCTGAGCTTCATCAAAAATAACCACATGGTCGCTAGGTGCACCGCTGTCGCGCAGTCCGGCATCGCGAAAATGATGCACGTTCTGGATGAATGCCTGGACTTTTTGTTTCACCACCCCCTTCCGCGTTTTATCAAGTCTCCTACGGAGCCGGGCTACCTCGTCCCGTGTAAGGGCTTCCCGGAGCACGTCAACTAATGGGCCGTTGCCCGACAAAAATACTGCATGTGTGGGTTGCGTGTGATCTCGCTTTTTTGTGGCGACGTTTAAGCCGACCAGAGTCTTGCCTGCGCCGGGAACTCCCGTAACAAAAATAATTATCTTGTGCCTTTTCTGGCGCGCTTCCTCGACGAGTTCTTCGATGCGATGTGAAGTCAGCCTGAGATTGCGTGCGCCCGCATCGCTACGGGCAATTGCCTCGACCGAATGTTGCGCATATAGGGTTTGCGCTGCCTCAATAATTGTGGGAGTAGGTTGATAAGGCGAGGCGCCCCATTTTCTTGCATCAAGGCTATTGCCAACTGTGCGTTCAAGTCCTGCCAGGATCAGATACCGCAATCCCTCCGAATTGCATCGAATCGGCGGAAAAACGTCATCGTCGTACGGCGCGGGCAATGCTGTTTCTGACTGAAGTGCGTGCGTTGCGACCAATATTGGGATAATTGGCGCGTGGTGGCTTGCTTTGTGGAAATTCTTTAGGTCCAAAGCGTAGTCCCACACCTGATTTAGATCATCGCGTTTGAAGTTCATTTCGCCAACCTTAAACTCAATCGCGAATATTGCCGGACCGGAAATCAGCACTGTATCAATGCGGCTTCCAATTCGAGGGACGTTGAATTCAAAGAAGATGGTCCCTTCCACACCTGCGAGCGCGGGCTTCAACGCTGCAATCTGCATGACCCACGCGTCACGCTGCGGGGGGTCAACCGCAAAAGCGCTATTTGCTGTTATGACTCCAAGAATTTCGTCCGCCGAAGTCCCAATGAATGCCGCTACGTCTGCGACGTAATAAGCATTCGAAGCGGAGAACACGGCAGCTGATATGGTTTCAGGCGATAAACTGCTCAGGACTTCGCGCTGAAATCCAAATCCTCACCAGGTGCCGCAGCCGCAGGCGCGGGAGCCGCTGCAGCAGCCGGCACTCTCGCCGCCGCCCGCATCGCCGCCGGCGAAAGGTTCGCGTCGGGTTCCGCAGACGCGCCGGGCGAAACACCATGCGAAGCGAACGCCGCCTCCAGGTCCTGCTGGATCTGCGCGACATCGAACGCAGCCCGTCCCTGCATGCGCAGCAGAATGCGCGCGGGCAGGTCCTGGATGCGCGGGACGGCGGCGCGCACGTTGGCGGCGGTGGTGAGGATGGGCACGGCGTGATTGTTC
This sequence comes from Pseudomonadota bacterium, assembly GCA_021848555.1. The sequence continues at coordinate 6,338 of JAJZUN010000106.1, forward strand.
CTGAAGCCGGGTTCGGCGCGATCAATGGCGTTGATCACGGCGTTCTGGGCCTTGGCGATGCCCATGAGGAGTTCGGCGAGCTGGGTGTTGTCCATGGCGGGTTCCTCTTCTGCGGTCCGGCGGGCCGGCGTGGGATTGCCGGCCCGCTTGTTTTCGTTTGCGTAAGGATACAGCAGGAGGCGGGTGGAGGGCAGTAGGCCGAACGGATGGGGATGCCGCCGATAGGGCGTGATTGCGTGGAGAGGCGCATGAATGCTGGCTCTCAGACCGATTGCGCCAGAAATAAAAAGGCGGCCGGGGCCGCCTTTTTTAATCGCGAGCAAGCTCGCTCCCACAATTTTTCTTGCTTACTTGCGCTGGCGCAGTTTGCGGATAGCGGCGATCTGGGCCGCGGCTTCGGCGAGTTCGGACATCGCCTTGGCGTATTCCATCTTGCCGGTCCGGTCCGACAGATTTTCCTGCGCGCGCTTGTGCGCTTCGAGCGCCTTGGCTTCGTCCAGGTCATGGCCGCGGATGGCGGTATCCGCCAGCACGGTGATCAGGTTGGGCTGCACTTCGAGTATGCCGCCGGCGACGAAGATCAACTCTTCCTCGCCGCCGCCCGCGGGCTTGATGCGCACCGTGCCCGGCCGGATGCGCGTGATCAGCGGGGTGTGCTTGGGGTAAACGCCGAGCTCGCCCTCTTCGCCGGGCAGCACCACAAACTCCGCTTCGCCGGAGTAGATGGCCTCTTCGGCGCTGACGACGTCTACGTGAATTGTGTGTGCCATGTGACTTAGAACCTTTTGTCCCCGACCGCCCGGCGAGCCGGGGGTCCTACTTGGGCTTTACTGGAGCGTCTTCGCTTTTTCGACTGCCTCTTCGATGCCGCCCACCATGTAGAAAGCCTGCTCCGGAAGGCTGTCGTAGTCGCCGTTGACAATCCCCTTGAAGCCTTTGATGGTTTCTTTCAGCGGCACGTACTTGCCTTCCTGGCCGGTGAAATTCTTGGCCACGTCGAACGGCTGCGACAGGAAGCGCTGGATCTTGCGCGCGCGCGCCACCGCGAGCTTGTCCTCGGGCGAGAGCTCGTCCATGCCCAGAATCGCGATGATGTCGCGCAGTTCCTTGTAGCGCTGCAGCGTCTGCTGCACCGCGCGTGCGGTGGTGTAGTGCTCTTCGCCCACCACGTGCGGATCCATCTGGCGCGAGGTCGAGTCGAGCGGGTCGACCGCCGGGTAGATGCCGAGCGAAGCGATATCGCGCGACAGCACCACGGTCGAATCGAGGTGTCCAAAGGTGGTCGCGGGCGAGGGATCGGTCAGATCGTCGGCGGGCACGTAGACGGCCTGGATCGAGGTGATCGAGCCGGTCTTGGTGGAGGTGATGCGCTCCTGCAGGCGGCCCATCTCCTCGGCCAGCGTCGGCTGGTAGCCCACCGCGGAAGGCATGCGGCCCAACAGCGCCGACACTTCGGTGCCGGCCAGGGTGAAGCGGTAGATGTTGTCGACGAAGAACAAGACGTCGCGGCCTTCGTCGCGGAAATATTCGGCCATGGTGAGGCCGGTCAGCGCGACGCGCAGGCGGTTACCCGGCGGCTCGTTCATCTGGCCGTAGACCAGGGCCACCTTGTCCAGCACGCCGCCGTCTTTCATCTCGTGGTAGAAGTCGTTGCCCTCGCGCGTGCGCTCGCCCACGCCGGCGAACACCGACAGTCCGGAGTGCTTCTTCGCGATGTTGTTGATCAGCTCCATCATGTTCACCGTCTTGCCCACGCCCGCGCCGCCGAACAGGCCGACCTTTCCGC
>JAJZUN010000107.1 GCA_021848555.1 Pseudomonadota bacterium
CGCGGCGCGCTCGGCGCCGAGGACCAGTTCCGCCTGCGGCACTTTCTCGGTGAGCGCGGCGCGTCCGGGCGGGTCCGCGCGCGTGTCCGCGATGCGCACGCGCGCGCCGCGGCGATCGAGAAAACGCGCCAGCGACAGGCCGGTCTCGCCCAAGCCCAGTACCAGCGCATGTGTGCCGGCGAGCCTCATCTCAGCTTCAACGTCGACAAGCCGAACAGCACCAGCATCATCGTAATGATCCAGAACCGCACGGGGGCGATTGGTGTCGCCGTCACGTTCGTGCCAAAGTCGCGAACATGAGCCTCCCCCATCGCTCCCGCCGTGCCGCTTTTTCTCAGCGCGCTCATCTCAGCTTCAATGTCGATAGTCCGAACAACACCAGCATCATCGTAATGATCCAAAAGCGTACGACGACCTGCGATTCCTTCCACCCGGAAAGCTCGTAGTGGTGGTGCAGCGGCGCCATGCGGAAAATGCGCTTGCCGCCGCTCCACTTGAAGTACAGCACCTGCACCATCACCGACAGCGTTTCGGCCACGAACACGCCGCCCATGATGAGCAGCACGATTTCTTGGCGCACGATCACGGCCACCGTGCCCAGCGCCGCGCCGATCGCAAGCGCGCCCACGTCGCCCATGAACACCTCGGCCGGATAGGCGTTGAACCAGAGAAAACCCAGGCCGGCCCCGGCCAGCGCGCCGCAGAACACCGTCAGCTCTCCCGCGCCCGGGATATAGGGCAGGATCAGGTACTTCGAGTACACCGCGTTGCCGGCGACGTAGGCGAAAATTCCGAGCGCGCCGGCGATCATCACTGCGGGCATGATCGCCAGGCCGTCCAGGCCGTCGGTGAGGTTGACCGCGTTGCTGGTGCCGACGATGACCAGGTAAGTCAGCACGATGAAGCCCCACACGCCCAGCGGATAGGCGATGTTCTTGAAGAACGGCAGGATCAGGTCGGCCTTGGGCGGCAGGGTCATGGAAAAGCCGCTGGCCACCCATGCCGTAAACAGATCGAAAATCCTGGCGTTGCTCGGCGAGGACACGGCGAATGCGAGGTACACGGCCGCTACCAGACCGATGACCGACTGCCAGGCGAACTTGGTCCGGGCCGACAATCCCTTCGGATTGCGCTCCACCACCTTGCGGTAGTCGTCGACCCAGCCGATGGCGCCGAAACCCAGGGTCACCACCAGCACCGCCCAGAGGAAGCGGTTGGACAGATCGCCCCACAACAAGGTGGTGATGCCGACCGAAACCAGGATCAGCGCCCCGCCCATGGTGGGCGTACCGGCCTTGGTCAGATGCGACTTCGGGCCGTCGTCGCGCACCGACTGGCCGATCTTGTAGGCGGTCAGCTTGCGGATCACCAGCGGCCCGGTGATGAACGAAATCGCCAGCGCGGTGAGGCAGGCGAGCACCGCGCGCAGGGTGATATAGCCGAACACGTTCAGCGCGCGCACGTCCTTGGCGAAATACTGAGCAAGCTCGAGCAGCATCAGCTTATCCCTGCCTTATGAACGGATGACCAGAACACCTGCCCCATCGATGCCGATAAGCACTTGAGCGAGCGTTCCATGCGGTCGAGCTCGAGCAGCATTCAGTGCCCCTCCGCCTGCGCACCGGTGAGCGCCTGCACCACGCGCTCCATGCGCATGCTGCGCGAGCCCTTCACCAGCACCGTCACGCCCGGTGCTAGGCCGGGTTCCAGCCCGGCCAACAACGCGTCGATATCGGCGTAGTGCGATGCCCCCGCGCCGAACGCCGCCGCCGCATGCGCGCAGGATTTCCCGACGACCAACAGGCGGTCGATGCCGCAGGCGCGGGCGTGGCGGCCGATTTCCGCGTGGAACTCCGCGCCTTGCGCGCCGACTTCTCCCATGTCGCCCAGCACCAGGAATTTTCTCCCGGCGCCGCGCGCCAGCACTTCGATCGCGGCGATGACCGAATCCGGATTGGCGTTGTAGCTGTCGTCGAGAACGATTTCGCCTTGCTTTCCGGCCCGCTGCTGCAGCCGCCCCTGCACCGGCTCGAACACGGCCAGCCCGCGCGCGATCGCCGCCAGTCCGACGCCGGCGGCCGACGCCGCAGCAGCCGCCGCCAGTGCGTTGCGCACGTTGTGCACTCCGGCCGCGCGCAGCGCAAGCGGCGCCTCACCGGCTGCGGTGCACAACACGATGTCGCTGCCGAAGTCGCGCAGTGCGAAACGGCCGCCCACCGCCGCCGGCCGCTCCAGCCCGAAATCCACTACCCGCCGCGGCGCGCAGACGCCGCGCCAATAGCCGGCGTAGCTGTCGTCGGCGTTGATCACCGCCACGCCGTCGGCGGGCAGCGCGGCGAACACCGCGCCATGCTCGCGCGCCACGTCCTCCACGCTGTGCATGAACTCCTGATGCTCGCGCTGGGCGTTGTTCACCAGCGCCACGGTCGGCCGGGCTATTGCCGCGAGGTAAGCGGTTTCCCCCGGATGATTCATCCCGAGCTCCACCACCGCGCAGGCATGCTGCGCGCGCAGGCCGAGCAGGGTCAGCGGCAGGCCGATGTCGTTGTTGAGATTGCCCGGCGTGGCGTAGGAGCGCCCGGGCCCCGCGTGCGCGGCGAGTATCGCCGCGATCATCGCCTTCACCGTGGTCTTGCCGTTCGAGCCGGTCACGGCGATCAGCGGCAGCTTGAATTTGCTGCGCCAGTAGGCGGCCAGCCTGCCCAGCCCCAGCCGGGTATCGTCGACCACCAGCAGCGGCAGCGGCGCATCGCCGCTCGCGCCCCGGCGGTCAACCATGGCGGCCGCCGCGCCGCGCGCGCGCGCCGCAGCGAGGTATTCGTGCCCGTCGAAGCGCTCGCCGCGCAGCGCCACGAACAGCGCGCCCTCGCCTATCGTGCGGGTATCGCTGGATACCGCGCAAAAGCGCGCATCGGCGCCGAGCGCTTCAGCGCCGATGCCTTGCGCCGCTTCGTGCAGGTCCATCATTGATTCCACCCTGCGAGCGCCTGCGCCGCGACCGCGGCGTCCGAAAACGCAATGCGCTGCCCCGCACGCTCCTGATAGTCCTCGTGGCCCTTGCCCGCGATCAGCACCACGTCGTTCGCGGCAGCCGCGGCGATCGCCGCGGCAATCGCTTCGCGCCGCTCGGCGATGACCAGCGGCGCCTGTTTCATCGGCGCCTCGGCCAATACGCCTTCCAGTATGTCGGTGATTATTTCGAGCGGGTCTTCGCCGCGCGGGTTGTCGCTGGTCAGCAACACCTGGTCGGCGCTGCGCGCCGCGATAGCGCCCATCAGCGAACGCTTGCCGCGGTCGCGGTCGCCGCCGCAGCCGAACACGCACACCAGCCGGCCGCGCTGCTCTTCGGCCAGCGGCCGCAGGCTGGCGAGTGCCGCCTCCAGCGCATCCGGACTGTGGGCGTAATCGATCACGGCGAGCGGCTTGCCCGCGCCGCCCAGACACTGCATGCGCCCGGGCGGAGAGCTGAGCGCGGCAACCGCCGTCACCGCCTGCTCCAGCGTCACGCCGGCGCCGAGCAGCACGCCCAGCACGCCCAGCAGATTGGACACGTTGAAACGCCCGTGCAGGGCGCTTTTCACTTCCATCCTGCCCCATGAACTCACGAGATCGAAAGCGAGACCGTCCCGGGTGAGCCGGATGTTCTCGGCTTCGAGAAAATACCCGAGGCCAGCCACACTCGCCACACCCGCATGCGCGCTGTAGCCGGCGCAGGTCACCTTGCCGCCGGCGAGCTTCTGCGCCAGGCGCACACCGAGCACGTCGTCCATGTTCAGCACCGCGCCGGAGAGCCCCGGCGCATCGAACAGCAGCGCCTTCGCCGCGGCATAGCGTTCCATGTCGCCGTGATAATCCAGATGGTCGCGCGACAGATTCGTCAGCAGCGCCACGTCGAACCGCACGCCGTTGACCCTCCCCTGGTCCAGTCCGATGGAAGACACTTCCATCACCACGCCCTGCGCGCCCGCCTCCAGGAATTCGGCCAGGCGCCGGTGCAGTTCGATCGCTTCCGGCGTGGTATTGAGCGTCGGCGCCAGTGCGGCGGCCGGCTCGCGCCCCGCTGCCGCGGCCAGGCCGCTGCCCAGGGTGCCGATCACCGCGGTCTTGCGTCCCAGCGCATTGAGCGCCTGCGCGATCCACTGGCTGCAGGAGGTCTTGCCGTTGGTGCCGGTAACGCCGGCCAGCCACAGCTTTTCCGACGGGCGGCCGTAGACTTCGTGGGCGAGATGGCCGGCCAGGCGGCGCAAACCGTCTACCCCGACATTGGGCACGCGCCAGGACTCGTCCCAGGTGAAACCGTCGCGTTCCCACAGCACCGCGGCCGCGCCGCGCGCGATCGCGTCGGCGATATAGCGCCTGCCGTCGGTGCTTGCGCCCGGATAGGCAAGGAAAGCGTCGCCGGCACGCAGCGCGCGGCTGTCGACGCCCAGGCCGACGATGCGCGCTCCCTGCTGCTGCAGCTGGGCCAGTAGGTCGATCGCTGTCTTATTCACGTCGTGGTTCGTGGTTCGTGGTTCGTCGTTCGCGTGGCCTGGGGTCGTCCGGAAAACGAGCAACGAGCCACGAACAACGAATTCGCATTGCGCGCTTCATTTCACACGCCTTCCTTGATTTCGGACCCCTCGGACGGCAGTTCCAGCGGCTTGAGCGGCGCGTCCGGCGGCACGCCCAGCATGCGCAGGGCCCCGCCCATCACCGCGGAGAACACCGGCGCCGCAACCGCGCCGCCGTAGTAGCGGCCGGCCGACGGTTCATCCAGCATCACCGCGATCACCAGCCTGGGATCGGAGGCCGGCGCCAGGCCGACGAACGAGGACACGTACTTGTGCTGCGCGTAGCCGCCGTTTTCTTCCTTGTGCGCGGTGCCGGTCTTGCCCGCCACGCGATAGCCCATCACACGCGCCTGGGGCGCGGTGCCGCCGGGTTGGACTGCCAGCTCCAGCATGTCGCGCACTTTGCGTGCGGTGGCCGGAGAAATCACCTGCTTGCCGGTGGGCGCGGCGTCCGCGCGCAGCAGCGACAGCGGCATCAGCTCGCCGTCATGCGCGAATATGGTGTAGGCACGCGCCAATTGCAGCAGCGACACCGAGATGCCATGGCCGTAGGCCATGGTGGCCTGCTCGATCGGGCGCCAGCTCTTGTACGCGCGCAGCTTGCCGCCGGCCGCGCCCGGAAAACCCAGGTGCGGCGCGGCGCCGAAGCCGACCTTGTCGAACATGCCCCACATCGCTTCGGCCGGCAGGCTGAGCGCGATTCTGGCGGCGCCGACGTTGCTCGAGCGCTGAATCACCTGCGCCACCGTCATGTCGCCGAAATGGTGCGCGTCATGGATGGTCGCGCGGCCGATGCTGAGACTGCCGCTCGCGGTGGCGATCATCGACTCCGGCGTGACTTTTCCATCCTCGATGGCGAGCGCCACGGTGAATGGCTTGAGGGTGGATCCCGGCTCGAAGGTGTCGGTAATCACGCGGTTGCGCAATTGCGCACCGGACAGGCGGTTGCGGTTGTTCGGGTTGTAGGTGGGCAGGTTCGCGAGCGCCAGCACCTCGCCGGTCCTGGCGTCGAGCACGACGATGGCGCCGGCCTTGGCCTTGTTGTTGTCGACGGCAAGCTTCAACTGCGAGAACGCGAGGTTCTGCAGCTTCGCATCCAGCGCGAGCGCGAGGTCGCGCCCGTTCTGCGCCTCGCGTATCGATTGCGTATCCTCGACGATCTGCCCCATGCGGTCCTTGATCACCCGCCGGCTGCCCGACTTGCCGGCGAGCGTGGACTGAAATGCGAGTTCTATGCCTTCCTGGCCGGCGTCATCCGCGCCGGTGAAGCCGAGCACCTGCGCCATCACCTCGCCGCCGGGGTAATAGCGGCGGTATTCGCGGTTCTGGAACAGGCCCGGGATGCGCAGTTCGCTCACGCGCTCGGCCACTTCGGGCGGAATCTGGCGCTTGAGGTAAACGAAAGAGGTGGCCTCGTTCAGGCGTTTGTCGATTTCCCGCTGCGGCAGTTCCAGCAGGGCCGCCAGTTTGGCGCGCTGCTGCGAGGAAAACTGCACTTCCTCTGGAATGGCCCACACCGACTTGACCGGCGTGCTGATCGCCAGCGCTTCGCCGTGCCGGTCGGTGATCTTGCCGCGGTTGGCGCTGATTTCCAGCAGGCGGCTGTAGCGCGACTCGCCTTTCTGCTGCAGAAAATCGTTGTTCAAACCCTGCAGGTAGACAGCGCGGCCGGCGAGCACCAGAAAACCGCCTGCGATCAGCGCGAGCAGCAGGCGCGAGCGCCACAAGGGCAGGCGCAGCGTAAGCACCGGGCTGGCGGCGTAGTTCATCGCCCGGCCGCCGCCGTGGCGGGCAGCACCACCTGGGTGCGCGCGGCTTCGGGCACGCGCATATGCAGGCGATCGCGCGCGATTTTCTCGACGCGCGCATGCATCGCCCAGGTGCTTTGCTCGAGCTGCAGCTGACCCCATTCGACATCGAGCTGCTTGGCCTGCTCCTGCTCGCGCTCGAGCTCGCCGAACAGTTTCCGCGCCTTGTGCTGCGAGGTCACCAGGCCGAGCGCGCAGGCGGTGAGCAGCGCGAGGAGGATGAGGTTGATCCGCGCCAACTCAGGCCCCGGTGCGTTCGGCGACGCGCAGGGTCGCGCTGCGCGCGCGCGGATTGTCCGCGATCTCCTGCGCCGAAGGGCGCTGCGCCTTGCCGACCAGACGCAGCCTCGCCTGCGGCAGCTCGCGCTCGCGCAGCGGCAGGCGTATCGGCACATCGGCGCGCGCGGCGTCGCGCATGAAGTGCTTTACGATGCGGTCCTCGAGTGAATGAAAGCTGACCACCGCCAGGCGCGCGCCCGGTTTCAGCAGTTCGAGGATTTGCGGCAGGGCTAACGACAAGTGCGCAAGCTCCTGATTGACGTAAATCCGTACAGCCTGGAAGGTGCGCGTCGCCGGGTCCTTGTGTTTTTCCCGCGTGCGGACGGCCGCACCCACGATATCGGCAAGTTGCCCTGTGGTGACCACTGGCCCTCCTTGCCGAGCAGCAACAATCGCCTTTGCAATCTGTTTAGCAAACCGTTCTTCACCATAGTCGCGGATCACCTCCCTGATCTCGGCTTCCCCGGCCGTTTCCAGCCACTGTGCGGCGGTTTGCCCCCGGCTCGTGTCCATGCGCATATCGAGCGGGCCGTCGCGGCGAAAGCTGAATCCGCGCCCGGCGTCGTCGATCTGCGGCGAAGACACGCCCAGGTCGAGCAGCACCCCATCCACACGCTCCAGGCCGAGGCGCGCGAGCACGCCGGCCAGTTCTTCGAAGCTCGCATGCACCACGCTGAAGCGAGCGTCGCTTATTTCCGCTGCAGCCGCGACCGCCTGCGGATCCTTGTCGAGCGCGATCAGGCGCCCGTGCGCACCCAGCCGTTCCAGGATCAGGCGGCTGTGCCCCCCGCGTCCGAAAGTTGCATCGACATAGCAACCGTCGGCTTGTATCGCCAACGCATCGACCGCCTCCCGCAGCAGTACCGTGCGGTGCACACCCGCCGCCGCGGCGGGCGCCGCCTCATCCGCAGAGGCGGTCACAGAGCAAAATCTTCCATCCCCGGCAGCAGCTGGGTCTGCGCCGTCAACTGCTGCAATTGTTTTTCCCAGGTGTCGTGATTCCAGATCTCGAAATGGCTGCCTTGACCGACCAGCATCACCGGCTTGTCCAGCTTGGCGAAATTGCGCAACTCGGGGGAGATCAACACGCGCCAGGCGGCGTCGATTTCGACTTCCTCGGCAAAGCCCACGAGCAGCCGTTTCCACACCGAGAAGCGCGCATCGAGCGCCGGAAAGGCCATGACGCGCGCCCGTATCGGCGCCCAGGCGCTGGCCGGATAGAGCAACAGGCAACCGTCGGGATGCGCGGTGAGCACGACGCTGGATGCGGCCTGGGCGGAGGCGCCCTGCAGCGCATCGCGATGGCGCGAGGGAACGGTCAGGCGTCCTTTGGCATCTAGGCTTAAGGCTGCCGCACCCTGAAACATCGACTCCCCCTTTGCTTGTGTGAGCAGCGCGAGTGGAAAATCCCATAATTTCCCACTAAAAACTACTATTTCCCACTTTAGAGGAGTTAATTCGTCAGGTCAAG
>JAJZUN010000108.1 GCA_021848555.1 Pseudomonadota bacterium
GTGCGAAATATGAACACCGTGCCCGCACGCTACGGCTGGAACTGGGTGCTGACCGGCTTTGCGCTGTTTCGCAAGAGCCCGGTCATGTGGGCGTTCCTCGCGCTGTCCTACATCATGCTGATGCAGCTGCTGGGCATGATTCCGCTGTTGGGATGGTTCGCGGCTACGGTGCTGATCCCGCCGTTCTCGGCGAGCTTCATGATCGCCAGCCGCGAGCTCGACCTGGGGCGCAAGCTGCGCGCCGACTTGCTGTTCGCGGGATTCAGATCGAACCTGCCGGCGCTGCTCAGACAGGGCGGCCTGTACCTCGCGAGCGGGCTCGCCATCCTCAGCCTGACGGCCCCGGTCGACGGCGGCCTGCTGCTGCAATTGATGGTGCTGGGCACGAAGCCGCCGCCCGAAGCCTACGAGGAGGGCTGGCTGGCCGTGGCGGCGCTGCTCGCCGCGGCGCTTTACGTACCCGTGCTGGCGGCGTTCTGGTTCGCGCCCGCGCTGTCGGCCTGGCGCAAACTGCCCGCGTTGCAGGCCCTGTTCTACAGTTTTTTCGCCGCCTGGCGCAATTGGCGCGCGTTCGTCGCCTACGGCCTCGCCTTGATGATGCTGAGCATGATCTGCAGTTTCGTGCTGTTCGTGCTCGCGCTGCTGGTGCGCGGCATGCTCGGCACCGGTTCGCAGAACGCGTTCGTGCTGGTGATGCTGCCGGTCATGCTCACTTACGTGCCCACGCTGTTTGCAAGCTTCTACGCCAGCTATCGCGACGTGTTTCCGGAACCTGTGCCCGAGCCCGCGGCGCAGGACGCTGCGGCGGCGGCGTGAGCGCGCAGGGACGCACATGAGCGCCCGGCTGCGCGAAATCCCGTATAACTACACCTCGTTCTCCGACCGCGAGATCGTGCTGCGCCTGCTCGGCGAAAAAGCGTGGGAGACCTTGCGCGAACTGCGTTCGGAACGCAGGACCGGCCGTTCGGCGCGCATGCTGTACGAGGTGCTGGGCGACATCTGGGTGGTGTCGCGCAATCCTTACCTGCAGGACGACCTGCTGGACAACCCCGCGCGGCGCGCGGCGCTGATCGAGGCCATGCGCCATCGGCTGGACGAGATCGAAAAGCGCCGGGCGCAATATCTCGCCGAAGCCGACGCGGAAGGCGAAACCATGGCGCAGCAAACCGCGCGCGCCGAGCGCGTGACGTTCTTGCTGGAGCGCGGGCGCGACGCGGTGGACACCTTCGCCGCCGGCTTCGCCGAAGTGGCGGCGCTGCGCCGCCTCGCGCTGAAGAAACTCAGCCGCAGCACGCACCGGGACAACATCCAGTTCGACGGCCTCGCGCGCGTCTCCCACGTCACCGACGCCACCGACTGGCGCGTCGAATACCCCTTCGTCGTGATCCACCCCGACCGCGAAGACGAGGTCGCCGCGCTGGTGCGCGACTGCATCGAACTCGGACTCACCATCATCCCGCGCGGCGGCGGCACCGGCTATACCGGCGGCGCCGTGCCGCTGACACCGCTCGCCGCCGTCCTCAATACCGAAAAGCTCGATGCGCTCGGCGCAGTAGAGGAAAGCTGGCTGCCGGGCGTGGTGCAGCCGGTGGCGACCATACGCTGCGGCGCGGGCGTGGTCACCAAGCGCGTGATGGAAGCGGCGGAAGCGGCCGGGCACGTGTTCGCAGTCGATCCGACTTCGGCCGACGCCTCCTGCATCGGCGGCAACGTCGCCATGAACGCGGGCGGCAAAAAGGCGGTGCTGTGGGGCACCGCGCTGGACAACCTCGTCTCCTGGCGCATGGTCGACGCCAACGGCTATTTCCTCGAAGTCACGCGCCTCGCGCATAACCTGGGCAAGATCCACGACGCCGAACTCGCGCGCTTCCAGGTGCAGCGCTACCGCCGCGACGGCAGCACCCCCCAGGGCGAGCCCGAAATCCTGGAAATCCCGGGCGCGCGCTTTCGCAAGGCGGGACTGGGCAAGGACGTCACCGACAAGTTCCTGTCCGGCCTGCCCGGCATACAGAAGGAGGGCTGCGACGGCATCATCACCTCGGCGCGCTTCGTTCTGCACAAGATGCCCGCATCCATCCGCACCGTGTGCCTGGAATTCTTCGGTCAGGTGCGCGACTCGGTGCCGGCCATCGTCGAGATCAAGAACTACCTCGACGCGCGCGCGGGCAAGAGCGCGGCGGCGGCGCAGCCGGTGATGCTCGCCGGGCTGGAGCACATGGACGAGCGCTACCTGAAGGCGGTCGGCTACGCCACCAAGGCCAAGCGCCAGCCCGGCGGCGCGGCGCGGCCGAAAATGGTGCTCATCGGCGACATCGTCGGCGCCGACGAAGATGCGGTCGCGGCGGCGGCGGCGCAGGTGGTGCGCATCGCCAACGCGCGCGGCGGCGAGGGCTTCATCGCGGTCTCGGCCGAGACGCGGCGCAAGTTCTGGCTCGACCGCGCGCGCACCGCCGCGATCGCCAAGCACACCAACGCGTTCAAGATCAACGAGGACGTGGTGATACCGCTCGCGCGCCTGGGCGACTATTCCGACGGCATCGAGCGCATCAACATCGAACTGTCGATCGCGAACAAGCTCGCGCTGCTCGATGCGCTGGACGAGTATTTCCAGGGCGAGCTGCCGCTCGCCCAGCACGGCGAGGTGCTGCCCGCGCCCGAGTTCCTCGGCGACCGGCGCGAGGCCGCGCGCGAGCACATCGCGCAGACGCGCACGCGCTGGCGCTATCTGCTCGACAACCTCGACCTGCCGGTGGCCGAGGCGCGTGCGGACACGGTGCCCGCCCTTGCGGCCGTGACCCACGCGGGGCGCAGCATATTCTCCCTGCTGCAGGACCACAGCGTGCGCGTGTCGTGGAAGGACGAGGTGCGCGCCGCGCTGGAGCAGCTGTTCGACGGCCTCGTATTCCGCCGCATCCTCGAGGGCTGCTACGCGATCCACCAGAGCGTGCTCAAAGGGCGCGTGTTCGTGGCGCTGCATATGCACGCGGGCGACGGCAATGTGCACACCAACATCCCGGTCAACTCCGACAATTACGACATGCTGCGCCAGGCCAACGCAGCGGTGGCGCGCATCATGCGCCTGGCGAAATCCCTGGACGGCGTGATCTCGGGCGAGCACGGCATCGGCATCACCAAGCTCGAGTACCTCGACGCGCACGAAGTCGAGGCCTTCCGCAGCTACAAGCAGAAGGCGGATCCGCAGGGCCGCTTCAACGCGGGCAAGCTGCTCGTGGGCGGGGACCTGCGGAACGCCTACACCCCGAGCTTCAGCCTGCTCGGCGCCGAGTCGCTGATCATGGAGCAGTCGGAGACGGGCAGCATCGCCGACTCGATCAAGGACTGCCTGCGCTGCGGCAAGTGCAAGCCGGTTTGCGCCACCCACGTGCCGCGCGCCAACCTGCTCTACAGCCCGCGCAACAAGATCCTCGCGACCTCGCTCCTGATCGAAGCGTTCCTGTACGAGGAGCAGACACGGCGCGGCATATCGCTCAAGCATTTCGACGAGTTCGGCGACGTCGCCGACCACTGCACCGTATGCCATAAATGCGCCAATCCCTGCCCGGTGGACATCGACTTCGGCGACGTCTCGATCGCGATGCGCAACGTGCTGCGCAAGCAGGGCAAGAAGAAGTTCAATCCCGGCACCGCGGCCTCGATGCTGTTCCTCAACGCGACCAACCCCAACACGATCAAGCTCGCGCGCAGCGCAATGATCAAATGGGGTTATTCGGCGCAGCGCCTCGCCTACCGCGGCGCGAGGGCGCTGGGCCTGGTGCAGCGCCAGACGCGACACCCGCCGGCGACGGTAGGCCGGCCCGCGCTGCGCGCGCAGGTGGTGCATTTCATCAACAAGCCCATGCCGGGCAAGCTGCCCAAGCGCACCGCGCGCGCGCTGCTCGAGCTCGAGGACCGGCATATCGTGCCGATCATCCGCGACCCGGCGCGTGCCGCCGAGGAGTCCGACGCGGTGTTCTATTTCCCCGGTTGCGGCTCGGAGCGCCTGTTCAGCCAGGTGGGGCTGGCGACGCAGGCGATGCTGTATGCGGTCGGCGCGCAATGCGTGCTGCCCCCGGGTTATCTGTGCTGCGGCTACCCGCAGACCGCCGCCGGCGAGGAGGACGAGGGCAAGCGCATCATCACCGACAACCGCGTGCTGTTCCACCGCGTCGCCAACACGCTCAACTACCTCGACATCAAGACCGTGATCGTGTCCTGCGGCACCTGCATGGACCAGCTGCAGAAATACGAATTCGACAAGATCTTCCCCGGCTGCCGCCTGCTCGACATCCATGAATACCTGCTGGAGCAGGGCATCAAGCTCGACGGCGTCGCCGGCGTGCGCTACATGTACCACGACCCCTGCCACACGCCGATCAAGACCTACCAGCCGCTGCAGGTGGTCAACGGGCTCATGGGCGGCGGAGTGAGCCTGAACGAACGCTGCTGCGGCGAATCGGGCACGCTGGCGCTGACCCGGCCCGACATCTCGACCCAGGTGCGTTTCCGCAAGGAAGAGGAAATGAGGAAAGGCGCGGCGGCACTGCGCGCCGGAGACGGCAGCGCAGGCGAGTTCGGCGGCGCGGTCAAGATCCTCACCTCCTGCCCCTCCTGCCTGCAGGGCCTCGCACGCTACAACGACGATGCCGGCACCGAGGCCGACTACATCGTGGTGGAACTCGCGCAGCAACTGCTCGGTCCGAACTGGATGGCCGACTACGTGGCCAAGGCGAATCGCGGCGGCATCGAGCGCGTGCTGCTCTGAGCGCGGCGTGAAGCATTTCACGATCGGAACCGGAGCGTCGGGGCTTACGTGACAAAATTGACGAACACCCCCTGCGAATTGTGCAATTCTGCCGGCGGCAAACCGCTGTGGCAGGACGATCTATGCCGGGTGGTCCTGGTCGAAGACCGCGACTATCCCGCGTTCTGCCGCGTTATCCTCAACCGGCATGCGAGCGAAATGACCGACCTCGATGCAGCGACCGGGCAAAGACTGATGCGCGTGGTATTCGCCGTCGAGCAGGCCTTGCGCGAGCTGCTGCAGCCGACGAAAATCAACCTTGCGAGCCTGGGCAATATGGTGGCGCACCTGCACTGGCATGTGATTCCGCGCTTTGCCGACGACAAGCACTTTCCCGCCCCGGTCTGGGGCGAGCCGCAACGCGCGGGCACCGCGCACGGGGTCGACGCCCGCGCGCTGAAGCAGGCTTTGCGCAAATTGCTGCCAGCGGTGGCAGAATAAGTGCCATGATGGCCTCCTGACACCCATGTTCGAATTCAAGCCACCCGAATTCTCCGCCGATGCGAAGCCGGAATTCCACGACAGCGCCTCCTGCGCCGCGTGGCTGGCCGAGCTGCCGCTGGTCAATGTCGCCCCTTCGCAAATCCGGCTGCTCGACCAGCTGCGCCAGCTCAACCGCTACCGACTCGACGCGGCCGAACGCCTCAAGCTGCTCGAAACGCTGCGCGATGCGATCTATTTCGTGCAGGCGGAGCAAATCAAGAAGCTCGCCAACAAGCCGTTGCCGCTGACGAAGGTGGAACGCGGCATGTTCACGCAGGTGGTGGAGCTGTGGCAGGAACTGCTGCTCGGCTATCAGCGCTGCGTGCAGGCGGCGCAGGGCGGCGACAGCCAGATTGCGCTCATGTGCCAGCGCGGCCTGGATTGCCTCGCCTCCGCGATGTTCGATCACGCCCGCGTCTATCACGACTTTCCCGATACCTATTGGCTGGCCTTGCACCAGCTCTATGTCAAGGTCGAGGAGGCGGGCGAGTTCGCCACGCCGGTCGCGGACACGGCGAGAAAGACTGAGGTCAGCTGCTCCGAGGTGTACGTGCGCGCGCTGCTGTTCGCGCTGGCGAATCCGGACGAGCAGCAGCAAAAGCAGCTGGCACAGATCGAGCGCTGGCTGGAGCACTGGACCGCGCATGCGCCGGTGCGGCGCAAGCCGCCCGAGGACAAGAGCCTGCCGCCGCTGCTGCTCGATTTTGCCTCGGACTCGGGCCCGTACCGCGAGGCCGATGCCAACGGGCGCACGGCCTCGGCCTGGCTCGACATCACCGATCTCGCGCGCATCCTGAAGAAAAACGTGGTGCTGCTGCGCAAGGGCGAGTCGCCCGCGAGCCTGGGGCTGGGCGAGGATTGCGCCATGCCCGGCGTGGAACAGCTGCTGGTGCTGCTGTTCCGCCTGTGGTGCGAAGGCAAGAACGGCAGGACGCAGGTGCGCCGCCGCGTGGATGCAAAAGCGCAGGCCTGCAGCACCCTCGCCTCCATGCATTTCCATATCTCCGGCGGCAAGACCTTCCGCCAGCCCGGGCTGGCGACCACGCTGACGCGGCAGCAGCGCGAGGAAATTGCCACGTTCGGCCACGCGAGCGCGCGCCACGACGAGGCATTCATCGACTCCGGCGGCTATGCGATCGAGGATTGGCTGCTGCGCGAGGAGAGCCTGTCGGGCCTGCGCATCGTGCGCCCGGCCGCCTCCGCCGGCGGCCGTTATACCCACACGCAGCTGATCGCGGTGCGGCCCGCCGACGCGAAGAATTTCCTGGTCGGCGTGGTGCGCTGGATCAGGACCGACGCGAATGACGACCTCCACCTCGGGGTGCGCATCATTCCGGGGATGCCGCAGCCGGTGGCGGTACGGCCCACCGGGATCAACGCGCAGGCGGAGAAATTCGTGCAGGCGCTGTACTGTCCCGCCCTGGCCGCGCTGTCCGCACCCGCCTCGCTGATACTCCCGCCGGGCTGGTACCGGCCCAAGCGCGTGCTCGAGGTGCACAGCGACAGCCGGGAATTGCTGCTGCTCAGCGGCGTGATCGAGCGCGGCGCCGATTTCGAGCGCGTCGCGATCGAACCCGCGCCCTAGTACATTAACACGTTAAAGAAGAAACATAATGTTTACCCATCTTCCGGTCTGCATCGTGACGGGTGAAAGTCCACTCGATGGTGCGTCGTTGGCCGTTTCGATGCTTTTGCCAAGCCGCGACCTCACGGCTCAGTGTGGCCTCATCCGGCAGTCGCCGGTCGAGGCATTGTCGGCTGAGTGCTGCGATTTCGATTTCGGCCATGTTGAGCCAACTGGCATGCTTCGGGGTGTAGTGAAACACAACGCGGCGCAGCAGATGCGTGGCACGGCGTACTCCCAGCACTTCCTCAAATACCCGGCGAAAATGGGTATTGAGATTATCCATGACCAAATGAATCCGGCGCATCTTGGGATACACCTTCTCCAGCAAGTGCTGCGCGAATGCCACGAAGTCCTTTTTGGTACGGCGCGCCGTCACCATCACAGTGCGCCGCCCGGCGCGGGGTTCGACCGCTACGAACAGGTTGCGGGTGCCTTTGCGCACGTACTCATAATCTTCGCGGCGCGGGACGCCGGCACGCATCGGCTGCGGCGCGCGGCTGTGCGCCAGCAGTTGCTTGCTCTTTTCGTCCAGGCAGACCAGCGTCTCATCAAGCGGCAACGGCCGCGCATACAAATCGAGCAGCGCATACATACGGCGCCGGTACTCGGGCGTCAACTTACCCACGCACCACATCACGCGGCGCCAGGGTTGGAGGCAGTTTTTTTTAGCAGCCGGCGAATCGTCTCGCGGCTGATTCCCTTCATCTGCGGCCGTTTGCGTGCCGCCGCTTCCAACCGTAGCAATGTCCAGCGCTTGGCGCCCTCCGGCGGAGCCGAGCACGCCAGCGCCGCTACCTCGGCTTGCTCTCCGGTTTGGTACGACCGGGGTTTGCCGGGACGCGGCAAATCGGTCAGCGCCAGTTCCAGGCCGCCGTCCAGATACGCCACGCGTGTGCGCCAGATCATCTTGCGTCCAACCCCAAGCACTTGCATGATCAACGCCTCCGACACCTTTCGATCCAGCGCGGCCAGAACATGCGCACGGTTCAACTCCCGCACCTGCCGCACTCCTTTTGAACAGATCTCTCCAATGCGCACTCGATCTTCGTCCGTCAACACCAGTTCGGTCTGCCGCATGGCGTCTCCTTCCAGCTTTTGTGGTCGAAAACGCCATTATATACATGTTTCTTTATTTACGTGTTAGTGTACTAGGGTGCCGG
>JAJZUN010000109.1 GCA_021848555.1 Pseudomonadota bacterium
CGCCGCGCGCCGGTAGAACGCATGGCCGCCGAGTTCGATCTCGAATGCGGCGCGGATCGCGTCCAGGCCTTGGATGTCGTCTATCGGGCCGCGCTCGAGCAGTTCGAGCTTGCCCTTACAGTGCGGACACATGCCGTAGGGAAAGGCAAAGCCCTCGCTTACCTTGCCGCAGGCGGTGCAGCGCCATTGGAGCTCGAGATTGGCGCAGCAGATGTAGGCTTCGTCGCCTTCGATCGGGCGGTGGCAACGCGGACAGGTGGTCATGCTTGGCTCTCGCTCTGGGTTGTGGTCGGCGCGGTGGTCGGCGCGGCCGTGCCCAGCGCCAGCGGCGGCACGAATGCGTCGGCGTCTTCCTGGGTGATAGGCCATTTCTGCTTGCCGCCCTGCAGGTAGGCGCCGATGGCCTTGGCTGCGCGGCGTCCGGCGCCCATTGCCAGGATCACGGTTGCGGCGCCGGTGACGATATCGCCGCCGGCAAACACGCCGGGCAGGGTAGTGGCCTGCGTCGCCGGGTCGGCAACGATATAGCCCCATTTGTTCAGGCCCAGTCCCTCGGTCGATTGCGTCACGATAGGATTGGCCTTGGTGCCCAAGGCATAGATCACCGTGTCGCAGGCGAGTTCGACGAATTCGTCCACGGGTACGGGTTTGCGCCGGCCTTTCTCGTCGGGTTCGCCCAGCATCATCTTCTGCGCGCGCATGCTGCGCACGACACCCTCCGCGTCGGTCAGGATCTCGACCGGCGTATGCAGGAAGAAGAACTCTATGCCTTCCTCCTTGGCGTGGCGGATCTCCTCGATGCGCGCCGGCGCCTCTGCTTCGGAGCGGCGATAGACGCAGCGCACGGTCGGCGCTCCCAGGCGCTTCGCCACGCGCAGGCAGTCCATGGCGGTGTTCCCGGCGCCGATCACGACCACGCTCTGGCCCAGGGTGATCGGCGTATCGAGATACGGAAATTTGTCCCCGCCCATCAGATTGACGCGCGTCAGGAATTCGTTGGCCGAATACACCTGGCCGGCGAACTCTCCGGGAATGCCGAGAAAGGACGGCGCGCCGGCGCCGGCGCCGATGAACACGGCGTCGTAGCCCATGTCGCCCATGAGCTTGGCGACCGAGAAAGTCTTGCCGATCACCTTGTTGGTCTCGAATTGGACGCCCATGCTCTTCAGGTTGTCGACCTCGCGGCTGATGATGTCGCGCGGCAGGCGGAACGGCGGTATGCCGTATTGGAGCACGCCGCCGATCACGTGCAGCGCCTCGAACACGGTGATGTCGCAGCCGTAGCGCGCCAGGTCGGCGGCGACTGCAAGGCCCGAAGGACCGGACCCGACCACTGCGACGCGGCCCAGCTTGTGCTCGAAGCGCGGCGGCGCGGCCTTGGATGCGCGCGCGTTATCGCCGATGAAGCGCTCGAGACGGCCGATCGCCACCGACTCCATCGGCTCCTTCTTGTTCTTGCCGACGACGCACTGCGCCTCGCACTGCGATTCCTGCGGGCAGACGCGGCCGCATACCGAGGGGAACAGGTTGGATTCGTTGATCACGCCAAGCGCGCCGTCCAGATCGCGTACCAGCAGGTGGCGGATGAAGCGCGGGATGTCGATCGACACCGGGCAGCCGGCGATGCACACGGGCTTGGCGCACATGATGCAGCGTTCGGCCTCTTCCAGCGCATCGTGCATGCTGTAGCCGAGGTTCACTTCCTTGAAGTTGCGCGAGCGTTCGAGCGCGTCGCGCTCCGGCATTTTCACCGCGTGCGGCGACAGATCCTTGTACTTCTTGTAATTGCGCTTGTTCTGCTCGAACAGCGTTTTCTCGACCTGGCAGATATGCGCGTAATCTTCGCTTGCCTTCGCTTCCTCGCCCTTGAAGCGCCGCTGGCGCAGGATCAATTCCTTGAAATCGACCTGATGGCCGTCGAAGTCAGGGCCCTCGACGCAGGCGAACTTGACCTCACCGCCTACGGTCACGCGGCAGGAGCCGCACATGCCGGTGCCGTCGACCATGATCGCGTTGAGCGAAACCATGGTCTTGACGCCATAGGGGCGCGTGGTCTCGACGCAGGCGTTCATCATCGGCAGCGGTCCGATCGCGATGACCAGATCCGGTTTGTCGCGCTCGAGTACGTCCTTCAGCGCCGAGGTGACGAAGCCCGGCGTGCCGTAGCTGCCGTCGTCGGTACACACGATCAGCTCGTCGCAGAATTGCCTGAAGCGGTCTTCCCAGAACACCAGGTCTTTGTTGCGAAAACCGATGATGCCGGTGGTACGGTTGCCTGCGTTCTTGAACGCGCGCAGTTGCGGGTATACCGGTGCCACGCCGAGCCCGCCGCCGACCAGCACGACGTGCCCGATCTTGCTTACGTGCTGCGGCAGGCCCAGCGGTCCGACGAAATCGGCGAAACTATCGCCCTGCTTGTAGTGATCGCGCATCTCGAGCGTGGTCTTGCCCAGCGCCTGGATCACCATGGTGATGGTGCCCTTGTCGCGATCGAAATCGGCCACCGTCAGCGGAATGCGTTCGCTGCCTTCATGCAGGCGCACCATGACGAAATGGCCTGGCTGCGCCGAATCGGCGACGTCGGGAACTTGCACCTCCCACAGGAAGGTCGTGTCGGAAAAGGCCTCGCGACGCACAATCGTGTACATAGAATTTTATAGCCCTGTTCTGAGGGTTGGTCGGGCGAAGGCGAGTCGCTTTGCGGATGATCAGCGCGACGGCGCTGGTCGGCGGGCGCGCTCCGGCGCATTCCGGCCGCGACCGCAACAGTCGCGTGCGCCGCTGCCGAGAATCAACCTGGATAACGCTGCGTCCTCCAGCAACGATATGCGAAGCATAGTCTCGGCAGTCCTCCACGCATTGACGTAGATCAAACGAGGATGCGCGCTGCCCGCCCATAGCGCGCGACCGCAGCCGTACCCTGAATGTCGTCGTTGAAGGTGCATATGCGGTCGCGGTATTTTTTCAGCAGCCGGAATGCGTTGTGGTTGGCGAAATCCTCGAACTGGATCACCACGCCCGGAAACACCTCCGAGGCCGCGGCGATGAATTCGTCGATCAGCTCGTCGTAGGCCGCGCCGATGAACAGGCCGCGCGGCCGCTGAAAGATGTGGCCGAATTTCTGGCACGCGAGGCCTACCGTCGGGGTGTAGACCAGCGGCTGCATTTCGTCGATGTTGTCGCACAGCACGCGAAAGTAGAGGGACTCGTTGCGGTCGTGCAGCGCGTTGAGCGCGATGAATTTCTCCAGCGGATCGGTCATGCGGCGCAGTCGCGCGAGCACGCGTACGGCCTGCTCTTCCTGGGTGTGGACATGCGGCGGCAGAAAGCCGCGCAGATTGAATTTGTCGCGCTCCGCTTCGGTAAATCCGGTACCGCGGTTGAGCGCGGGGTCGCGCAACAGCGCGAGACCGGATGGCATTGCGTTCTGCCCGCTGACATTGGGTTTGTCATACATGGTCAATGGCTCCTGTGTCCTGGCTTGTCGTTATTGGTGTCGGCGCGGCTTGTCGTGGCCGCGTCCCGCCGCAACTGAATCGAGCGGCGCGCGACGGCGCGCCAAGCGCCAATGCTGTGCGAACTTTCAGACCCGCGTTTGATTTGGATCAACAAAGCAAAAGTTCGCGGGCGTTAAGTTAATGGCCGTTTCGAAATTGCCGGAACAGCCGCTGGTTCGGGGATGCGCGCAGCGCGTCTGCTCTTGGCGCGAGCGTTTGGCCGCAGCGTGGGCGCCAGCGCATGGTCGGGATGATTATTTGAACAAGCGACCAAACCCAGCCGTGGAGCGAGACGCCGACCCGGAATTCGCGTTAGAATCTCATTAGTTTCACCGATGGGGAGATAAGCAGTGGAAGTTTACAAGGCGGACGTAGCGATTGTAGGCGCGGGTGGTGGCGGTTTGCGGGCGGCGATCGCGGTCGCCGAGTCGGATCCGAAGCTGAAGATCGCGCTGGTTTCCAAGGTTTATCCGATGCGCAGCCACACCGTGGCCGCAGAAGGCGGGGCTGCCGCGGTGACGCGGCCCGAGGACAGCCTGGACCATCATTTCAACGACACCGTTGGCGGCGGCGACTGGCTGTGCGAGCAGGACGTGGTCGAGCACTTCGTCGCGCATGCGCACGAAGAGATGGTGCAGATGGAGCACTGGGGCTGCCCGTGGAGCCGCAAGGAAGACGGCCACGCGAACACGCGTGCGTTCGGCGGCATGAAGATAGAGCGCACCTGGTTCGCCGCGGACAAGACCGGCTTCCACATGCTGCACACGCTGTTCCAGACTTCGATCAAATATCCGTCGATCAAGCGTTTCGACGAGCATTTCTGCGTCGACCTGGTGGTCGAGGATGGCCGCGTGCAGGGCGTGGTCGCGATCGAGATCGCCACCGGGGAATTCAGGCTGATCCAGGCGAAAGCGGTGATCATCGCCACCGGCGGCGCGGGTCGCGTATTCCGCGAGAATACCAATGGCGGCATCGTCACCGGCGACGGCATGGCGCTCGCCTACCGCCACGGCGTGCCGCTGCGCGACATGGAGTTCGTGCAGTATCACCCGACCTGCATGCCGCGCACCGGTTTGCTGTTTACCGAGGCCTGCCGCGGCGAAGGCGGCCTGCTGCTGAACAAGGACGGTTACCGCTACCTGCAGGATTACGGCCTGGGACCACCCGAGGACAAGCCGCGCAACAAGTTCATGGAACTCGGGCCGCGCGACCGCCTGAGCCAGGCGTTCTGGCACGAGCAGCAGAAAGGCCGCACCATCGAGGGCAAGTTCGGTTCGGTGGTGAATCTGGACCTGCGCCACCTGGGCGAGGCCTACCTGCGCGAGCGCCTGCCGCAGATCTACGAACTGGCGGAAGAATTCATGGGCATCGATCCGGCGCACGAGTGCATCCCGGTCCTACCAGGCGTGCACTACACCATGGGCGGGATTTTCGCGGACGGCAAGACCGCCTCCGGGCTGCCGGGGCTGTATTCGGTCGGCGAATGCTCCAGCGTCGGCATCCACGGCGCCAACCGCCTGGGCTCGAATTCGCTCACCGAACTGATCGTGTTCGGCAAGGTCGCGGGCGTCGAAGCGGCGAATTTCGCGAAGGCGACGAGCATCAGCAATGCGGGTGCAATCGAGAAGCAGGCCGATGCGATACAGGCGCGCGCGCTCGGCATCGTCAACAAAGCCGATGGCACCGAGCGCATCGCGGTGCTGCGCACCGAGATGGCGAAGAGCATGGAGAGCGGCTGCGGCATCTACCGCCTGGGCACGACCATGCAGGAGACCTGCAACAAGATCGACGAACTCAGGCAGCGCTACAAGAAGCTGAGGGTGGACGACAAATCGAAGGTGTACAACACCGACTGGCTGCTCGCGATCGAGCTCGGTTATCTGCTCGACGTGGCGCAGACGATGGTCTACTCGGCGTTCAACCGCAAGGAATCGCGCGGTTCGCACCAGCGGTTGGACGGCTTCGAGCAGCGCGATGACGCCAACTATCTCAAACACTCGCTGGCCTACTACAACGGCGACGATGCGCCGCGCATCGAGTACGGCGAGGTCAAGATCACCAAGTCGAAGCCGGGTACGCGCGCCTACGGCGCCGCCGGCCTTAAGGCTGAAGAAGAACGCAAGAAACAGGGAGCAGCCAATGGCTGATACCGAAAAAATAATCGAAATCGAAGTCCTGCGCTATCGCCCGGAGCAGGACAAGGAGCCGGTTTGGCAGAGCTACAAAGTGCCGTTCACCGACGACATGTCCGTGCTGCAGGGCGTGCAGTACATCAAGGACTACCTCGACGAGACGGTAAGTTTCCGCTGGTCCTGCCGCATGGCGATCTGCGGCAGCTGCGGCATGATGATCGACGACAAGCCGAAACTTTCGTGCAAGACCTTCCTGCGCGACTACTATCCGGGGAAATTGCGCGTCGAGGCGCTGAAGCACCTGCCGATCGAGCGCGACCTGATCGTCGACGCCACCGACTTCATCACCAAGCTCGAGGGCATCAAGCCCTACATCATGCCGAAGGAGGAGCGCACGCTGGCACAGGGCGAGTACCTGCAGACGCCGCAGCAGCGCGACATGTACGAGCAGTTCAGTTCCTGCATCAACTGCATGCTGTGCTATGCCGCCTGCCCGCAATACGGACTCAATCCGAAGTTCACCGGGCCGGGCATACTCGCGCTGATGCATCGTTACAACGCCGACTCGCGCGACGGCGGGCAGGCCGAGCGCAACCAGCTGGGGTACGCGGACGAAGGTTTCTGGGGCTGTACCGCGGTCGGCTACTGCTCCGAGGTTTGTCCCAAGGGCGTGGATCCGGCGAATGCAATCAACCAAAACAAGATGAACAGTGCGATCAATTATTTCACCCGCTTCGTCACGCCAGAGGGAGCAGACAAATGAGTAATCGTCGACCCTACGTCCGTTCCATGGATGGTTGGTGGAAACGCGATGCCTATTTCGTGCGCTACATGGCGCGCGAAGTCACGGCCCTGTTCGTCGCCGCCTATGCGGTCGTGCTGTTGTTCGGGCTGGCGCGGCTGGGCCAGGGCGAAGCGGCATTCAACGGCTGGCTGCAGTACCTGAAAACCCCGTGGATGCTGGTGTTCCACGTGATCGTGCTGGCGACCTTCATCTATCACACCTGGAGCTGGTTCAAGATCATGCCCAAGACCATGCCGATCCTGTTCGTCGGCGGCAAACGGGTGCTGCCGGGGACGATCACCGGCACCGGGCTCGCCGCCGCGGTGGTCGCGTGTCTGGCCGTGCTGTTCATCGTCGGGGGGGTAAGCTGATGAAACGCTCCAATGAACCGATATTCTGGTCGCTGTTCGGCGCCGGCGGGATGCTCGCGGCCCTGATCGGCCCGGCGCTGGTGTTCATCACCGGCATCGCCGTTCCGTTCGGATTGATTTTCAAGCCTGAAACCATGAGCTATGCGCATATGCTCGCGTTGTCGCAAAACTGGGCGGGCAAGATCTTCATCCTTGCCGTGATTGCGCTGTTCCTGTGGCACGCGGCGCACCGCATCCACATCCTGTTGCACGATTTTGGGGTCCATGCGGTGACGGCGGTCAGGGTTCTCTGCTATGGTGGCGCCTTTGCGGGAACGGTGATCGCAGCCTATACGCTGCTGACGATCAAGGCCTGAGCCAGCGCCGGCGCGATTGCAAACGCGGATTTGTGGAAAAGGTGCGGCGAGTCCGCACCTTTTCATTTTCGGAATTGAGTAGCTATGCCCAATATCAAACTGCCCGACGGTTCGGTGCGTGAGTTTGCCCAACCGGTCACGGTGGCCGAGGTCGCGGCCAGCATCGGCCCCGGCCTGGCCAAGGCGGCACTGGCCGGCCGCGTCGACGGCAAGCTGGTGGATACCTCGTTCCGCATCGACGCCGATGCGGAACTCGCCATCGTCACCGAGCGCGACAAGGACGGACTCGACATCCTTCGCCACTCCACCGCGCACCTGCTCGCGTACGCGGTGAAGGCGCTGTTTCCGGACGCCCAGGTGACCATAGGCCCGGTGATCGAGAACGGCTTTTACTATGATTTTTCCTACAAGCGGCCGTTTACGCCGGAAGATCTGGTCGCGATCGAAAAGAAGATGTCCGAGCTGGCGAAGAAGGACTATCCGGTGACGCGCGAAGTGCGCGCGCGCGACAAGGCCGTGGCGCTATTCAAGGGCATGGGCGAGCACTACAAGGCCGAGATCGTCGCGTCGATACCGGCGGAGCAGGAAATCGGCCTGTACCGCGAAGGCGATTTCGTCGACCTGTGCCGCGGGCCGCACGTGCCCTCCACCGGCAAACTCAAGGTGTTCAAGCTGATGAAGGTCGCCGGCGCCTATTGGCGCGGCGACTCGAAGAACGAGATGCTGCAGCGCATCTATGGCACGGCCTGGGCGAAAAAAGACGAGCAGGACGCCTATCTGCACATGCTGGAGGAGGCGGAGAAGCGCGATCACAGGA
>JAJZUN010000110.1 GCA_021848555.1 Pseudomonadota bacterium
GAGCTGGATGCCGATGAACCCGGACCCCGATTGGGTATTCGGAACCGCCAGCAGATTGATGCCGAACCCGTGAGCCGTGCGTAGGCGCAGCACTGCGCCGGCGGCGAGCGGTGCGGTAGGCACCTCAGAGCGGCGATAGCCGCTCACGAGACCTGCGGCGAGGCCCGCGCTGGCCGCCAGGCCGGCGGGAAGGTCACAGTGCAGCGGCGTCCATAGCGCGAGTGCATAAGCCGTCTCGCGGCGGTAGCTGTTGCGATAGAAACCGCCCGCCGCGCTCCAGTCCTTGTTGAACTGGCGCTCGATGCCCAGGCCAGGGTTGTCCTGGTTGAGCTGGCGGCGGGCCCAGGCTTCTGTGTGGATGCTCGTCGTGTTGATGTCGAGCGACCAGGGTGAGGCGTCTGCGGCGTCGGCGGTGGTCAGGTTGACGGCCAGCAGCAGGCTCGTGGCGAGGGGTTTGAAGGGGTGCATGCAAGGACTCCTGAGAGTTGGTCTTGCATGCAGACACACGGGTGCGAAATCGACGCGATGGGTGGCCGGTGGGCAAGTGAGCAATTCCTTGGCTTGCGCGTCACTTGTCCACGGGCGGGTTTACTGATTTCTGTATTTGCGATGAAGCAGAAATGAAAAAGCCCGGCGCGAAGGCTGGGCTGTATTGCGTCACGCGGACGATCTGGTATCGAATCAGCGCCGGCGGGTCAGGATGGAAACCAACCAAATCAGGCCGATGCCAGCGGCGGCCACGATGGCCGCGCCGGCGACGCTCAGATGATGGAACGCCTTGAAAACAGCCGCATAGACCAAGCCGTGAATCAGGCTGGACACGATCATGTGGGTAATGTCGAGGTGCATGGATTACTCCGGGCGGCCAGCGCGAACGCGGTTGCGAATCAGGGTGATGGCCACTACAGACCCGGCACCGACCAGGACGCCCCACAGAGCGCCTTCGATGGTCTGTGTTACCCCAGCGCCAAGCGCGAGTCCCCCGAGCGCTGCCCAGGACATGGGGCCGCGCAGGGATTGGATGAATTGCTTCATTTGCTGCTCCTTTCCGCCCGGATGCGGGCGATGATGCGGATGAGAAACTGGCGCAAGTCCTGCGCTGCGCGCCGCTCGATCTCCCGGCGCTCTTGCTCGCACTGCTCTGCATAGAGTTCCTGCAAGGCCGTGCGAGGCCCGCCGGGCTGTGGCCGTGGGCCGATGGTCGCGTAGGCGAGCGGCATTGATAGAGGTTTGCGTTTCATGTCGTGCTCCTGGATGGATGCGGGGCGGCCCCCGCACTCACCATCCCGCAGGTGCGAAATCTTCAGCGCTCCAGCTCGTAGTCGTTCTCCAAATCGGGGCCGTCCTCATCGCGCTCGCGCTCCTGCTCGGGCGTATCGATGATGTGCTCGGGGTTTTGCTCGGTGGCCTTGCTGTGGCTGTGCTCGGCTTCGGGCTTCGTCTGCTCGGCTTGCCGGGCCTGCGCTTCGCGCTCGCCGGTGCGGCGCTCGGTGTCCTGATCCCGGCGGTCTTCGATGGCCTCGCGCTCGCTCGCCTGGCGGGCGGCGTCGAGGTCGGTTTGATGGTCGTGGGGTTGTTTTTTGGAGATCATGGCTTCTTCCTTCTGGAGTTCGACGCCGGCCTGGCGCTCAGCCTTGGCCGCGTCCTGGGTGTAAACGCGGGCGTCTTCCCGCGCTCGGGTGATGTTGACGTAGGTTTCGCGGTCGCCGTGCCGCCCAGCTTCGGTGTTGTGGTGGATGAAAACCTGCTTGACCGTCTGACCTTGCGCGGCGTGGCTGGTGGTGGAATAGGCGTGCTCGATCGTGCGGTACGCCTTGGTGTCGACCTCGATCTGCTTGCCGTTGTCCAGCCGCACGGCCATGCGGTCGCCGTCGATCTTTTCGACCGTGCCGACCTGGCCGTTGCGGTAGCTCACGCGCTCGTTCTGCTGGTTTTCTGTGAAGCGCACACGGTCTCCTGGGGAGAACTCGCGCGGCGCGGCCTGGTAACTCTGCATCCTGGCCTTGTCGGCCCGCGCGATGACTTCGCGCCCGTCTTCCATGCGCAGCGCCACGGTGTTGTGACGGGCGTCGGTGCGAACGACTGTCCCGGTCTCGCCCTTGCGAACGTCCAGGCTCTTGTAGTTGGCGCCGAATTTGACGATCTCGCCTTTCTGGTAACTCGCCGCTTGCCGGGTCTGCGCCTCGCTGCGGTCGAGCTTGTCCAGGGTCTGGATGGTTTTGCCGTTGGCCAGATCGCCACGCGCCTTGAGCTGGTCACGGATCGCAGCATTGATGGCCTCGCGGTCCGCGTTGGTCGAGGTGAGGACCAGGGTTTCGCGGCGCTCCTGCGGGGTCATGCCTGCATAGTCTTTCGCGAGCGCCTGAATCACAGCCTTGTTGTCTTGCTTCGCTGCGTCGCGCAATTGCTCGCGCATCGTCTGCTGCTCTTTGGGAGTGAGAGCACGGCCTTCATATTTGGCGCGGATGGCGTCTTGCGCCGGAGTTTCCTCGCGGGTTTCCAGACCGCGCAGCGCCTGGCCGTGCCGGCGGTCCAGGATCTGGGACACGGCGGTTTTCATGTGCTCGGTTGTCTGGCGGCGGATCGCCCCGCGGCCCAGCTCGTTCAGGGGCAGGACGGCTTGCGCTTTCTCGAACGCCCGGCCAGCTTCCACGCCTTGATGCTGGAGCTTGTCTCCGAGAAAAACGACCCTCGCGCCAGCGGCTTCGGCTGCTTCAATCACCCGGTTGAACTCGCGCTGGCCTGATTGGCTCGCTTCGTCCATGATGCGCAGCTCGCGCACCTGGCCGCCCCGCTCGGCCAGGGCGCGCAGTGCTTCGACCTCCTGGCTCAGTGCGCGCATGTTGCGCACGGCCAGTTCGCCGCGCACGGCCAGCGTCTCGGCGATGCTCGCCGGACGCCAGTTCTCCGCATCCTTCAGTGCTACGCCTGCAACGCGGCCAGCCGTGTGGCCCAGCAGCTCAGAGATTTGCCGGTGCGCCGCTGCGGCGGCCTCGCTGCCGACCGTGCCGCCTTGCTTGAACACCTGTCCATCGTCGGTCAGGACGTACTTCGTCGCGGTCAGGCCCAAGTGATTCAGGTTCGCGGATTCCAGCTCGCGGCTGGCTGGCTTGTACAGGCTGGCGGCGTACACCTCGCCGGTGGCGGTCACCAGGTAACGACGCCCCTGTGAATCGAATTCAACCTGCGTGCCGGCCTGTCTCTGGATGCTCTTGAGATCGGCTTTGCCGCCGACCAGATCGTGGGTTTCGAGCGCACGGCGGGCAAGATCGGCGTCCCGCCCAGCTCGGCCCTCATCGATCAGATGCCGGGCTGTCGTCGTGCTGGCGATGCCGGATTCCTGCTCCATCTTGGCGGCCTGCTCACTGCCGTTCGAAAACCCAACAACCTTCCAGCTCTTGGCCTCAGCGGCATCCCGCACGAATTCAAGCATCGTGGTCTTGCCGGTGCCGGCGAGACCCTGCACGCCTTGGAATGTGTCGCCAGCGGTCAGGATCATCGCTGCGGCAGCCCGCTGGTCCGGGGTCAGCTCGAAGCCCTTGCGCGCCTCGAAATCGGCCAGCGCAGCGGTGAATTCCCGCTTGCTCATCACGCTGACGTGCTCGCCCTTGCCGGCCTCGATCCGGTCGGCCATCCATTGCTCGGCGTTGACCATCTCGGCGGTGGTCAGTTTGCCGTCTTCCCGCGTGATGATCTGGCCCGCGCCGGTACGGGCCTCGATCTCCTTTTCAATCGCGGCTTGATCGGCCCGGCCTTCGGAGAATGTCGCGGCGGCTGAGAAAAGGTCTTTCGCGCGGAATGCTGATTCGCGCTCGGTGATGTGCGCGAGGGCCTTGTGGACCGCTGCCCGGGCGGTCTGGGCGGTGGATTCGGCCCGCGCTTCCCGCGCGAGTGCCGCGTCGCGCTGGGGTTCCACAATTCCGACCCGCTCCGCCCGCGCCAGCCATTGCTCGCGCTGGGCTTCCGCGCCTTCGGCTTCCTCTTTGCCCTGGCGGGTATCCAGGCAGGCAGTCAGGCGGGCCAGATGGCTCGCGGTTTCAGGGTCGATGCCGTGCTGCCGCAACCATGCATCGATCTGGGCGCTGCGCTCGCTGAATTCTGCGAGCTGTGCTGGGGTGAAGCCGGCGATTTCAAAGCCGCCGGCGCCGTCAAAGTTGAGGCGGTAGCCCATGCTTTGCAGGGCATGGGCTAGCTCGTTTTTGTAGACCGCATCGGCGGCGGCCCGAAGCTCGAAAATTTTTTCGTTGCTGAGGCTGTACCAGCGCCCGGATTTCTCATCGAACACCGCATTTGCGATCAGGAAATGCGTGTGGGTTTGGGGGTCTAGCTCGCGGCTATTCGAGTGAGAAAAATGCGCATACAGCAGGTTGCCGGTCGCGACGTGCTCGCCAGCGATGCGCGTCTGGGCGCCATGCGTTTCCAAGAAACGCATGGCTGCGTGCGCGGCCCGCTCGTGGGCTTGACGCACGTCGTCGCGGCCAAAGACTTCTGCGATGATCGACACGGATTTGGGGGCCGCGACGGTGAAGTCCCAACCCGCGCGGTGCTCCCACTCACCCCCGGGGCCTTTGCGGCCGAGCTGCCGCACCTCGCCATTCGCATCGCGCACCCAGCCTTCCAGGACGTTTTGCAGCATCTTCCCGTCCACTTCTCGGGCGTCGGCGAGTGGCTTGCCGCCGTCCGCTTGATAAAAATCCGCACCCCGGCCGCCCCATCCGCTGGGGATGGGCTCGCCGGCGTAATACTCCACGACTTCCGATTTTTGGGTGTGGTAGGCGGCCGTCCCGGTCGCGCTGCCAATGTCGCCTTTGCTGATCATGTCTGGCCTTTCAGAGTTTCAGGAGTGCGTTTATTGCGGCCTGGGTATCGACTGGCGCGGGGTTTTCAGGGGGAGCCAGGCGATGGCCGCACGCCGCGCAGAATTTGTCTTGTTCGCCGGTTTCCGAACCGCAGTTCGGGCAGGTATTCGGGGATGGCAAAGCCGATGCTTGCAACGGCTCGGCCTCTGGCGTTTCATGGACCTGCGTCTCTGGCTCTTGGGTATGCTCGCCCTGATTTTCATCGGGGGTAGTGGTGTCGCCCGATTTTTCCCAGTCCTCACGCTGCACATAGGCGGAATTCACTACATCGGGTGCGGGCTGGGGAATCGGCAGGCGGATCGGGCAAATGGGGTAATGCCCAGCGAGATTAAGGAAACCATCGAGATTCGGCAGATTTTGCAATTCGCTGGGCATGACGATCCGCTCGTTTTGGTATTGCTGCGACCAGTTATTGTGAGAACTTGATCCTTGCGGGCCGTCGTTGCTTCCTCCGCTGTTCACTATGCGCATCACCTGATGATCGCCGAGGAAACGGGAAAGATATTCTGACGTGTCGGCGTCTGGCGTACGCAGAACAGTCCATGTGCCGATACTGGACAGCATGGATTGCGCATTTTCCCGACCGTAGGCTGCCCAGACTTGGGAAATGGACTGCATCCCCAGAATTGCAACCCCGCCTTGTTTGCGAGCATTAGTCAGGAAGTCTTCCATGGAACTCACGCGCCCGAGCGATGCAAACTCATCGGCGACCAGCCAAATCCGGCGCCCATGCTCGTCCGGGCTGAGGGACATGACCCCGGCATTGAAAATATCAATACTGGCGGCAATCAAAGGGGCAAGCGCTTTGCGTTGATCACCACGATAATTGAAGTAAGCCCATCCCTTTCCGCCCTGCACCCATGCCTTGATGGAAAACGCCTCGCGGCCTGCGCTTGGGCAGAGATATTGGTATGGCGACAGATAGGTGCTCACAATGCCCCGCACGGAACCGAACATTTTTTCATTGCCCTTCGCCAGCAATCCAGCGGCAGAAGTTCCTTCGGTGATTTCGCGAAGCTCTGCAATGTCGGCGACGATCGCCAGACGATAAATCTCCGCGTTGTCCAGACTGTATTTCCAGCAGTGGCGCAAAATAGCACCAATCACTGCCTGTGCGTATTTATTCCATTCGCCTGATTCACCTTGTGCATCGGGAATCATGGACTGGGCAATTCCCTCGCAATCCCATTCGCCCTGAATCTCAGCGAGCGGTGACCAGGACACGGAGCGCGAATCAAGAGGATTCAAAATAACGTCATTCGTTGTTTCTCCATCTTCGCTGCTCCCGAAAAACCGCTCGCAATACACCCCTTGACGGTCGGCGATGAAACAACGGTCCCCGCGTCCGCGCGTCGCGAGAATATCGAGTATATTGGTCACCGCGACGGATTTGCCAGAGCCGGGTGCACCGGAAAAGAGGAATCCGCGATTTTCGATCTCATACGGGACGGGGATGTGCGCGATTTCAATATCACACGACTTTCCTTCGGCGCGGATCATTGAAATAAGATCATCGCCACCTACGAGCTTTGCCCCGCGCAGGTGGGGGTTATGCGCTGCGGCAGGTTTATAGAAAATCGCGTCCCAAATCAAATAGCCAGTTCCGATCAGCCCGATGAAAAAGAAAATCGCGCCGATCTGGGTTCCGGCGCCTCCGAAAAACAATGCCATGAGGAACCATGCCCCGAAGGAGATTCCGATTCCAGAAACGACAATCGCGCCGATTCGGCCAATCGAATCAACGAGCCTTGCAAATAACTTTCCCATGGTGATTCTCCTTATTTCGATGCGCCGATCCGCTCGGCTAAAAATGCTGCGACTTTCGAGAGGTCTGCTTTATGCGTTTCGATCACAGCGTCTCGCGCCTCAGCGATGGCATTCCCGATCTCGGCTAAAGACTGAGAACTCAGAATTAACCCCCGGCAGTAAACGGCCAGCGGCAAACCGTCTGCATCCGCCGATTCCTTCAGGCGGGCATATTGCGATTCATCGATTGTGATTTTGATCTGCGGCATTCCTTCACTCCTTCCGGCGACTCAATCGGCCCCCGACATGACAGACACACAGGTGCGAAATCCGCCGCTACGGCCCTTGTGCGGGTACTCAAAGTACCGTGCATTGACGCGGCTTTGCTCGGTTATGGGGGCAGTCTCGGTACTGAAGTGCCGGGGTTGACGGTACTGCGAGTACTCCCGCAATATCAATGTCTTAGCGCATGGTTGGAGGCTGCAGGGAACATGCGTCATGTTTGCTGCTTTTTGAAGTGCACCCTTGGGTGCACGGCCAGAGTTAAAAAGATACCTTGCGACTAATACTCTGCAGGCTGACGCAATTTCCGCTTCACGTCAAAATAAAGGTTTCCAGACACAAAGCCTGCTGAAATCACAAGCAAAAGCTGTGCTGCAGGAACGAATTTATAGAAACCGGAATATTGAGGAAGCGGCGTACCGTTTGATATGAGCTGCCACCAGTCCCACGCGACAAAGAAACTCAGTATCAGAGAAACCCAAAGGCCGACGACAATTGAGGAAAATGCAAGGTGCAAGATATGCCCTTTTGTTGGCTGGGTGTAACCTTGTGCTGGTTTGGGGGAAATGTCTTTTTTCATGTTGTTTCTCCTTAATGCAGGGTTTTAGGCGGAATCTCTGCGGCTTGATCCGCATCAACAGGTTTCTGGTCGATCTCGCTGAGCTTTGCAGCGGCCTTATTCTTCCTGCGCGCTTCAGGCTGGGGGTTTGGAATACCTTCTACGATATCGGGCTCAAACAGGACCAAATCGACGATTTGACCTTCATGCGTAAAAAACCAATTCTTCCCTTTTTCATCCTCGAGGTTGATATAAATATTTGTAGTTTTGAAACTGACGTTTTCCGGCATGCGGCGATAGATATCATGGAGCGCGGCTAAAATCCGCTCCATCGTGATTTTTCCAGTTATTTTGATGCGCATGATTTGCTCCTAGAATGTGGGACTGGCAAGACCAGTCCCACACGTGCGAAATTTACAGAGGCTGGAATCTC
>JAJZUN010000111.1 GCA_021848555.1 Pseudomonadota bacterium
GACCGTGGTCGCTCCAAAATGCGCGCCGAAATCAAGGCAAACATCGAGCGCGAAGTAAAGAAGCGCGTGCAGTCGGATCTCAAGAACAAGGTCATGCAGGCGCTGCTCGACGCGACCAAGATCGAGCTGCCCAAGGCCCTGGTCGAGATGGAAACGCAGCGCCTGGTACAGGCGACGCGTTCGGACCTGGAAGCGCGCGGCATGAAAATAGAGCAATTGCCGATCAATCCGGAGATGTTCGAGAAGCAGGCGCAGCGCCGCGTATCCCTCGGGCTGATCATCGCCGAACTGGTGCAGGCGCACGGCCTTGCGGCCAAACCGGAGCAGGTTCGCGCGCTGGTGGCGGAGCAGGCGGAGAGCTACGAGCAGCCCGACGAGGTGGTAAAATGGGTTTATTCGCAGCCGCAGCGCCTGTCCGAGATGGAAAGCCTGGTGCTGGAGGACAATGTCGTCGCCTGGGTGCTGGCGCATGCCAAGGTCGAGGAAAAGTCCGTGAATTTTGATGAATTTATGGGGAAAGCATGATGCAACCGGGCTGGAAGCCGCGCGCGGCGGGGTGGATGGAGCCGCAGTCCGGCATGGACGGGCCGCAGGGCCTGGGCCTGATTCCCATGGTCATCGAGCAAAGCGGCCGCGGCGAGCGCGCCTACGACATCTATTCGCGCCTGCTGAAGGAGCGGGTGGTGTTCCTGGTGGGCGTGGTGAACGAGATGACGGCCAATCTGATCGTCGCCCAGTTGCTGTTCCTCGAATCCGAAAATCCCGACAAGGACATCTCCTTCTATATCAATTCGCCGGGCGGCTCGGTGTCGGCCGGACTCGCCATCTACGACACGATGCAGTTCATCAAGCCCGACGTGAGCACCTTGTGCGTGGGCCAGGCGGCCAGCATGGGTTCGTTTCTGCTCGCAGCGGGGGCCAAGGGCAAGCGTTTCTGCCTGCCCAATTCGCGCATCATGATCCATCAGCCCATGGGCGGTTTCCAGGGCCAGGCCTCGGACATCGAAATCCATGCCAAGGAAATTCTGTATTTGCGTTCGCGCCTGAATGCCATGCTGGCCCAGCACACCGGGCAGAGCGTGGAAACCATCGCCAACGACACCGACCGGGACAATTTCATGTCGGCCGAGGAAGCGGTGAAATACGGGCTGGTGGACAATGTGCTGAGCAATCGTGCCGACACCAAGAAATGAGACCTAAATGAGCGATAAGAATACCGGCGAAAAGCTCCTGTACTGTTCCTTCTGCGGCAAGAGCCAGCACGAGGTGAGGAAGCTGATCGCCGGTCCGTCGGTGTTCATCTGCGACGAATGCATAGAGCTGTGCAACGACATCATCCGCGAGGAGACCAGCACAGACAAATCCGGCAAGGCGGCCAAGTCCGATCTGCCGACGCCGAGGGAAATCTGCGAAATCCTCGACGAGTATGTGATCGGCCAGGAACTGGCGAAGCGCATCCTGTCGGTGGCGGTGTACAATCACTACAAGCGGCTCAAGCACCTGTCGAAGAACGACGAGATCGAACTGGCGAAGTCGAACATATTGTTGATCGGGCCCACGGGCTCGGGCAAGACCCTGCTCGCGCAGACGCTGGCGCGCCTGCTCAACGTGCCCTTCGTCATCGCCGATGCCACCACCCTGACCGAGGCGGGCTACGTCGGCGAGGACGTCGAGAACATCATCCAGAAGCTGCTGCAGAACTGCGACTACGACGTGGACAAGGCCAAGCGCGGCATCGTCTACATCGACGAAATCGACAAGATTTCGAGGAAATCGGACAACCCGTCCATCACCCGCGACGTCTCGGGCGAGGGCGTGCAGCAGGCCTTGCTGAAACTGATCGAAGGCACCATCGCCTCGGTGCCGCCGCAGGGAGGCCGCAAGCACCCGAACCAGGATTTTGTCCAGGTGGACACGACCAACATCCTGTTCGTCTGCGGCGGCGCTTTCGACGGCCTGGAGAAGATCATCCGCAACCGCTCGGAGAAGAGCGGCATCGGTTTCGGCGCCGAAGTGCGCAGCCTCAAGGACAGCAAGGACATCACCGCGGTGCTGCGCGGGGTGGAGCCCGAGGACCTGATCAAGTTCGGCCTGATCCCTGAATTCGTCGGACGCATGCCGGTGATTGCCACGCTGGAAGAACTGGACGAAGCGGCGCTGATCCAGATACTGACCACGCCGAAGAACGCGCTGATCAAACAGTACCAGCGCCTGTTCAGCATGGAAGGGGCGGAGCTGGAAACGCGTCCCGCGGCGCTCTCGGCCATCGCGCACAAAGCGCTCGCGCGCAAGACCGGCGCCCGCGGTTTGCGCTCCATCCTCGAGCAGGTGCTGCTCGACACGATGTACGAGCTGCCGACGATGGAGAATGTCAGGAAGGTTGTCATCGATGAATCGACCGTCCTCGGCGAGGGCAAGCCGCTCCTGATCTACTCCGACCCGCCCAAGGTCGCCGGTTCTCTGTCCTGAGAACGCCGACGGGGTTGAACTAATCCCCCCCGTCCCCATCTATTGATAAATATCCCGCCGAGGTATCGCCATGTCCACTACTGAATATTCCTCCGATCCTGCCCAGTTCCCGCTGCTGCCGCTACGCGATGTGGTGGTGTTCCCGCACATGGTGATTCCGCTGTTTGTCGGACGCCCGAAGTCGATCAAGGCGATGGAAATCGCGATGGAAGCGGGCAAGAGCATCATGCTGGCGGCGCAGAAGTCCGCGGCCAAGGACGAGCCGGCCGCCGATGACATGTACCAGATCGGCTGCATCGCCAATATCTTGCAGATGCTCAAGCTGCCCGACGGCACGGTCAAGGTGCTGGTCGAAGGCAGCCAGCGCGCGGTGATCAAGGAAATCGAGGACCAGCGCAGCCATTACGTGGCCTTGGCCAGGCCCGTGCCCGCCGACGCCAGCGACAATAACGAGGTCGAGGCGATGCGCCGGGCGCTGGTGACCCAGTTCGACCAGTACGTGAAGCTGAACAAGAAGATCCCGCCCGAGATCCTGACTTCGCTGGGCGGCATCGAGGAAGCCGGGCGTCTGGCGGACACCGTCGCCGCCCACCTGCCGCTGAAACTGGAACAGAAGCAGCAGGTACTGGAGATGTTCGACGTCAAGGCGCGCCTGGAGCATCTGCTGGGGCAGCTCGAGACCGAAATCGACATCCTGCAGGTGGAAAAGCGCATCCGCGGCCGGGTCAAGCGCCAGATGGAAAAAAGCCAGCGCGAGTATTACCTGAACGAGCAGGTCAAAGCCATTCAGAAGGAACTGGGCGAAGGCGAGGATGGCGCGGATCTCGACGAGATCGAGAAGAAGATCAAGGCGGCGCGCATGCCTAAGGACGCGCGCGCCAAGGCGGAGGCCGAGCTGAAGAAGCTGCGCCTGATGTCGCCCATGTCGGCGGAAGCCACGGTGGTGCGCAATTACATAGATATTCTGGTCGGGCTGCCGTGGAAGAAACGCAGCAAGATCTCCAAGGACATCGCCGCCGCCGAGCGCAGCCTGGACTCCGACCACTATGGCCTGGAGAAGGTGAAGGAGCGCATCGTCGAGTATCTCGCGGTGCAAAGCCGCGTGGACAAGGTCAAAGCCCCGATCCTGTGCCTGGTCGGTGCTCCCGGCGTGGGCAAGACCTCGCTCGGGCAGTCGATTGCGAAGGCGACCAACCGAAAGTTCGTGCGCATGTCCCTGGGCGGCGTGCGCGACGAGGCGGAGATCCGCGGCCACCGCCGCACCTACATCGGTTCCATGCCGGGCAAGATCCTGCAGAACATGACCAAGGTCGGCGTGCGCAATCCGCTGTTCCTGCTCGATGAAGTGGACAAGCTCGGCATGGATTTCCGCGGCGATCCGTCATCGGCGCTGCTCGAGGTGCTGGATCCGGAACAGAATCATACCTTCGTCGACCACTACGTCGAGGTCGAGTACGACCTGTCGGAAGTGATGTTCGTCGCCACCGCGAACACGCTCAACATCCCGCCGGCGCTGCTCGACCGCATGGAAGTGATCCGCCTCTCGGGCTATACCGAGGACGAGAAGATACACATCGCCACGCGCTACCTGCTGCCCAAGCAGTTGAAGAACAACGGACTCAAGCTCGACGAGGTCTCGATCACCGAGTCCGCCATCCGCGACGTCATCCGCTACTACAGCCGCGAAGCGGGGGTGCGCAGCCTGGAGCGCGAGATTTCGAAGATCTGCCGCAAGGTGGTGAAAACGCTGGTGACCAAGAGCCGCGACAGCAAGATCGTCGTCACCGCGAAGAACCTGGACAAATTCCTCGGCGTGCGCAAGTACACCTTTGGCATAGCCGAAAAGAAAAATCAGATCGGACAGGTGACCGGCCTCGCCTGGACCGAGGTCGGCGGCGAATTGCTGACTATCGAA
The DNA here is from genome assembly GCA_021848555.1 of Pseudomonadota bacterium. Next base: position 4,385 of record JAJZUN010000111.1, read on the forward strand.
GCCGTGGTGATGCCGGGCAAGGGCAAGAGCATCACCACCGGCAAGCTGGGTGAGGTGATGCAGGAATCGATCCAGGCCGCGCTCACCGTGGTGCGCAGCCGTTCGGCCAAATTGGGCATAGCCGAGGATTTCTACCAGAAGATCGACCTTCACATCCACCTGCCGGAAGGCGCCACGCCCAAGGACGGCCCCAGTGCCGGCATAGGCCTTTGTACTGCGATGGTATCGATCCTCACCGGCATTCCGGTGCGCGCCGATGTGGCGATGACCGGCGAAATCACGCTGCGCGGCGAAGTGCTGCCCATAGGCGGATTGAAGGAGAAGTTGCTTGCGGCGCACCGCGGCGGCATCAAGACCGTGCTGATTCCGGAGGAGAACGTGAAAGATCTCACCGAGATTGCGGACAACGTCAAGAACCGGCTGGAAATCGTACCGGTCAAGTGGATCGACCAGGTGCTGGAACTCGCGCTGGAGCGCAGGCCGGAGGCGCTTGCCCGGAAAGACGACGCCGCGCCGATTACGCCTGCCGCCGATGGCCAACCGGTAACGGGACTTATCACACACTAAGCGCGCGCGGCAGGATCCGGGAAAGCGCTTGACACGGCGGAATGGCGCTTGCTATAAAGGTCCCATGGCGGCCGCCAATTGCGACAGATATCCGGCCACGACCTCCCACCGACAGCGCATACGCTCCAGTCTTTGATTTTCCATAGCCTATCCAAACAATAGAATAGGGGGTTCAACGTGAATAAATCCGAAATGATCGATCAAATTGCGAAGTCGGCGGACGTTTCCAAGGCGGCTGCGGGACGTGCACTGGATGCAACCGTAACGGCGATCAAGACCGCGATGAAGAAAGGCGGCATGGTGACGCTGGTCGGATTTGGCACGTTTTACGTAGGCAAGCGCGCGGCGCGCAACGGGCGCAATCCGCGCACCGGCGCCAGCATCAAGATCAAGGCGGCGCGGGTGCCGAAATTCCGCGCTGGCAAAGCGCTGAAAGATGCGTTAAACTAGCCCGCTTTTTGGACCAGAGCGCCCCGCGTTTCAATCGGTTCAAGAGGGTGCTTAGCTCAGTTGGTAGAGCGTCGCCTTTACACGGCGAATGTCGGGAGTTCGAGCCTCTCAGCACCCACCAGGGTGTTCTTGTATTGCTGGAGTGGTAGTTCAGTTGGTTAGAATGCTGCCCTGTCACGGCAGAGGTCGCGGGTTCGAGTCCCGTCCACTCCGCCAATTGCCTTTTCTGAAATCCTCTGGAGTTCTCGAAAGCAGTTGGAAGAACCCTGTAGATCTAGCGTCTGCGGGGTTTTTTTTGTCCCCAATCCGTACATCAGGAGGCTGCCCGGTGTAGGGCAGGTGAACTCTATGACCTTGCAGATAGTTGTGATGGTCAAGCAGGTGCCCGACACCCATCACGTCACCCAGGACGCGATGAAGCCGGATGGGACCGTCAACCGCGCCGCCCTGCCGGCGATTATCAACCCGGAAGACCTGAACGCGCTTGAGGAGGCCCTGAAGATCAAGGACCGCATCGGCGCCCACATCACGGCCATTACCATGGGCCCCACGAAAGCCGTGGAGGTGCTGAAGGAGTGCCTTTACCGCGGCGCCGACGCAGTCATCCTCATATCGGATCGGAAGTTCGCCGGCGCGGATACCTTGGCCACGGCATACACACTCAAGCACGCCATCGACAAGATCGGCAGCTACGACCTGATCCTGTGCGGCAGGCAGGCGATCGATGGCGACACTGCCCAGGTCGGGCCCCAGGTAGCCGAAAAACTGAACATCAATCAGATCACCAATCTGCTTGAAGTGCTTGACATCGACGCGCAGCAGATGACCGTCAGACGCGCCATCACCAATGGTTACGAGGTGGTGAGGAGCAAATTGCCCTTGCTTGCGACGGTGTCGGGCGAAGCCAACCAACCGAGGTCGCCCAGCGCGAAACTGGTGATGGCGTACAAGAACATAGAAAAGGATATACGCGGCGATTCGTACGATGAGTCCTACCTGGAGACGGAAGAAACGCAGATGCTGAGTCGCATAGTCGAGTGGAACGCAGACTCGATCGGCGTGGATCCATCCCGATGCGGGCTCGCAGGATCTCCGACCAAGGTGAAGAAGATTCATAACGTCGTGCTGGCGGTCAACGATATCAAGCAGATTCCCGGGACCGACGCCGGTATCAGAAGCCTGATGCAGGAGTTGATGTCCGACCACATCATTTAACGGATTTCTGTAGTCATAGGGGTAACGGGCAACATGAAGCAGGTGATGGTCTTTGTCGAGCAGATCGATGGCCGGATTGCGGAAGTCAGCCTTGAGCTGATCTGCGAGGCTCGCAGGCTGGCGCGTCAGCTGGGTGGCGAGGTAACTGCCGTGGCCCTGGGATCGAAGCTGAGGGAAGTGCTGCCCGCGCTTGGCAACTACGGCTGCAAGACGGTGTATTACGTCGAGGATGTGCGGCTTTCGCACTACACTTCGAATCCATACGCAAAGAGCGTGGCCGGCATCATCCGCAAGCATGCGCCGGAGATCGTTCTGTTCGGCGCCACGATAATCGGCAGGGATATGGCGCCGCGGATCGCCTCCGCGCTCAAGTGCGGACTGACGGCCGATTGCACCGAGCTGCAGATCGGTGAATACAAGAGCCTGAAGCAGGTCTATCAGAATGCCTTCCTGCAGATGAGACCCGCATTCGGCGGGAACATCATGGCCACGATCGTGTCACCTGAAAGCGTCCCCAGCATGGCCACGGTTCGTCCCGGGGTGATGAGACTGGATCCGCCCGACACCAAACTGGAAGCGGAAGTGCTGGTTGAGGAGTCCGGGCTGTCGCAGGATGACTACATGACCGAGGTCATCGAGGTGGTGCGGCGGGAAAGAAGCGTCAATCTAGGCGCCGCCCATGTGGTAGTGGCCGCCGGCGCCGGTGCCGCCGCCCCGGCTAGCCTCGCGCTGATCAGAAAGCTCGCCGAAACCATAGGCGGCGTGGTCGCGGTATCGCGACCCCTGGTCGATGCCGGTCTGTTTTCGCACGATCACCAGGTAGGGCAGACCGGGACTACGGTGCATCCGAACCTGTATATCGCCTGCGGCATTTCCGGCCAGATTCAGCATCGGGCCGGAATGGCGGACTCGAAAAGGATAGTAGCCATCAACAGCGACCCCGACGCGCCCATCTTCAGGATCGCCCATTACGGCATCGTCGGCGATCTCAACGAGATCGTGCCAAAGATGATCGACGCGTACAAAGGCAAGGTTTAGTGTTTATTGCGACATGAGGGGAAATTCCAGAGGGGGACATCCTTCGGTGCACATACCCCCATACTCCGCCAAATCAGGGGCAATTTAGGTGGTTTTTAGATAACCCCTTAGTTGTACTGTGTTATTAATGTCTAGCTACTCGCACGTAAGGTTTTCCGCAACAAGGGCACTGGCACAGGTGTCGAGCGATGGCCCTTGCC
>JAJZUN010000112.1 GCA_021848555.1 Pseudomonadota bacterium
CCTCCAAATCAATTTGTCTAATACCACCAATTACTTGGTTGGTCAAGACATTAAAAACGGTACCAGGCAAAAACAGAACCTCGGCCTCTTTGGGAAATCGCGAAATTCCTCCGATATACCGGCCACTCTTGCTCAACACTACGATGTAGGACCCTCCCGGCTGCGGTTGGTTCCGTGCCAGCCGACTCGTGCTCGTAAACGCCGGGTATTGCACTGTTGCGCCCACCGGATGGCCCAACCTGGCTGTTACGTCGAATCTTGCGCTTCTCCAGCAGAAACCAGTATGGGCTGGTAGCTTTTCCAAGGCCACGGTAAGGTGCGCAGCAAGTTCGAGAAGCTCCTTTTTTGCCCACCGCGGTTCTCCCCATAAGACCGCATTAAGGCTCTTGTAGGTCAGCGTGCGCAGATTCTGGTGGGTGTACCAATAAACCGCAACTAGGTCATCATTCGTAAATTCGGACGGCAAGCCAACACCTGAACGCAATGTCTGTAGGGTTGCTGCCGCCAGTAGTTCTCGATATTTATCCCGCCCGAGCAAATTGGCTAGTGCACCCCTTGGGGTGGCGATGCCCCAAAGTCGTCTCGGCAGGGTATGCCAATTGGACAAAGCGTCCTCCCAAAAACTTGTTTTCCTGACTAGTGTAGCAAGTCTGGCTGTAGCACTTTTCGAGTAGGTTTGGTGGCCTGCCGGGGTTGCGGTGCCCCCTGCTTTTGCGCCGCTCTCCGCCAAAAAATAAGCCCCCTCAAGACCGAAGTCAGGAGGGGGCCGGAATTACCCTTTTTGGCTTAGCCGTTTACACAGATTAAGTTAGGGGCTTGAACTTCGGTTCCGCCTTTTTTATGAGGGTCGAGTAGGCAAATATTTGGTATTTCGGGTGAGGCGGACGTGCGAACGTGACTAGCCGCCGCCCTGGAGAATTTCACCTATGCTGGTCGGTCGGTCTCTCAATCCGAGACGCATCGCGGGTGTTTTTCCGTCCTTACCCTTGAGGCCGTAGTTGTAGTACACGCGAAAGATGGCCAGCAGCTTCTCAATGTTCCCCGGCTGGTATGCGCTATAGCCGTACCAAGTCCGACCGGCCTTGCTCGTCGTTGCAATCGGTCGCTCAAGAAACGAAAGCCGCCGGCGCACCTGGTTGAAGAATCGGTCGATGGCGTGCAGGCTCGCACGTAGGTAGAGCCGCGCCAAGTGGTCCTCGTCGAGCTTTCGGTCGTCGTCGGTGTACTCAGTGAGGTAGCACACTGTCTTCCGAGGCTCGCTGCTATTGGGGAATGGATGCGTCAGCCAGCGGTCGTCCCACCTGCCGATTTTGGCCGCCCGCTTCATTTCGGACTTCATCATCAGGATTTCCACCTCGCGCGGCTTAAGCTTGGGATTGGCATCTTGCACCTCTTTGAAGGCGGCCCGGCTCGCAGTAATAACCTTCCGCTTTTCGCTCACCGTCAAGTCCTTGGCAATCTGGACATAGAAAGCGTCGCACGTCTTGCCTTTTATTTCCCGCTGAAACGCCGCAAGGCACGCGGCCCGGATTCCTGACTCTTGGTCCATGAAGAACCGAACCTTTCGCGCACCTCGCAGCAGTTCATGCAGGTGGAAGAAGTGCGCGTACAGGGTGTACTCGCTGTGAACCTGCATACCCCGTTTCGGGAAAGATTCTTCGGCAGTCACCATTTCAGGGGACTCCACGTCTTCTCGGCTTTCCGCATCCGCGTAATTCTTGGCGACGTTGTCGCTCAGCGTCGTCGAGCTGGCTTTAGCGCGCTTGGCCGCGCGAACCCCGGACTCGGTGACGGCTTTCGCGTAATCGAGCTCAAGCCAAAGCCTCGCGAATCGCCGAAAAGGTAGTTGTGCTTCATGGTCGCCACAGGCCATCGCGTCACGCTCAACGGTCTCCGTATCAAGGATGCCATCAAAATTAAGGTGCATGCCGAACACGTAGCTGGAGGACAGGTCTGCGCTCCCAACAGCGCTGAGCATGACGTTTCGCTTGTCCTTGCGATTCGTCCAGTTCACCACATAGCTCTGCCGGTCGACCGCTATGTACATGCTGCGCGCCAGGGGGGATTCCAACAACTTTTTCTCGTGAACAGCAGCAAAGGCCAAGCATTGTCGGTGGATGAAATCAATGCGGTTATATAGCGTCCACGGCGAGATTCCCGCTACCTCGCAGGTGCGCAATATCGGCATCTTGTTCATCAGCAGTTTGAATACCTGCCTTGTCACGTGGGGAAGCCGCTGCCGCAGTGTCGCCCGACCCGGCACGGAGAAGGTCTTGCCGCAGCTACGGCACTTATAGCGCTGGGAGCCTTCGTCCGTTTTGCCGTAGGCGTAGTAGTGCGCGGTGCCTGCGATGACAGAGACACCGTGGTTTAGGCAACCGTTGGATGGGCACGAGGGCAGGACTTCCGGCTTGAGGTATCCAGCGATGCGGTCGAGTTCTTCGGCAATCCCGATGTTGCCTTTCATTGGCAGGCGCTCACCGCATAGCGTGCAGACCAGGGTTGGCAGCTTGGCTCCGCGAGCCGCGATGGTGTAGTCAGTGCCCGGCAGAAGACTGGGCGCTTTCGCCCGATGGGCGTACTTCCGCAGGCTAGCCGGAACGCCATAGTTCTCACAGGTTGGGGTCTTGCAATAGTTGACCTGGATGACAGGGGTCAACGCCGCCGGGAACGGGCTATTTGCGTCCGGAGTGATTTTCGCCGAGACCGGCGTTGCTAAGGTGGGTTCGGAGGTACTAGAAGACAAGAAAGCCCCGTAAGTCGTTGACCTACGGGGCTAAGAATACCACTTCCGGGGCTACCTTTCCACAGATTATCCTAATGGCTTGGCTCCTACCCGGGGTTTTTTTTCGCCCTCACGATCCGAGCATCAATAGGCGCTGGCGCTTGTTTTAGGCCCCCGACGCCCGCATATCCTTGTGATCGGGATCAAGCGGGCGGCCAGGACGCGGCTCACACTGTCCCCAACGCACTGGGAATATCGACTATGCGATCGCGCGATCCGAGATCGTGGATGTGGGCCGAGGCATTGGAACTGTTGCAGGACGCAGAACGCCTGCAGCGCCAGTTCTTCCGCATCGGCGTACTGCAAGGCGCACCCTGCTGGGAGCCGCCCGTGGATGTGTACGAGAGCGGCGACGAACTGCGGCTGCTGGTCGCCCTGCCTGGCGTCACTGCGCAGCAAGTGGAAGTCGTGCTGGCGCCGAACCTGATCATCGTCCGCGGCGAGCGCTCATTGCCGGCAAGCTCGCGGCGCGCGCTGATCCATCGGCTGGAGATTCCCTACGGGCAATTCGAACGCCGCATCGCGCTTCCCGCCGGTGAGTTCGAGCTGGTCGAGCGGCGGCTGGAGCACGGCTGCCTGACGCTTGACCTGCGCCGCCTGAGCTGAGAGAGAACCCTATGCGACTCGAAAAGACAGCAGTGCAAGTTCCGGGCGAGCCCGCCGCAGCCGCGACGATCGATGGCGCGCGCGGCGCGTTCACGCTGCCCGACGACGCGCTGATCATCGTGCCGGTGCGCAATATGGTGCTGTTCCCGGGCATGATCCTGCCGATCACCATCGGCCGCGAAAGCTCGATCACGGGCGCGCAGCAGGCGGTCAAGGCCGAGCGCCCGATCGGCATCGTCCTGCAGCGCAACCCCGAGATCGACCAGCCCGGGCTCGACGATCTGCATGTCGTGGGAACGCTGGCCAATGTGCTGCGCTACGTCACCACGCCGGACGGTACGCATCACATCATCTGCCAGGGCCAGCAGCGTTTCCGCATCGTCGAATTGCTCGACGGCTATCCGTTCATGGTGGCGCGCGTCGGCCGCATCGAGGAACCCGAGGCGAGCGGCAAGGAAATCGAAGCGCGCTTCATGCAGCTGAAGGAACGCGCGCTCGAGGTGCTGCAGCTCATGCCGCAGGCGTCGCAGGAACTGGTGGGCGCGGTGCAGAACGTGGCCTCCGCGGGCGTGCTCGCCGACATGGTCGCCGGGCTGATGGATATCAAGGCACCGGAGAAGCAGAAGCTGCTCGAAGCCGTCGATCTCGAGCGGCGGCTGGACGGCGTGCTCGAACTGCTGGCGCAGCGCATCGAAGTGCTGCGGCTTTCGCGCGAGATCGACGAGCGCACCAAAGCGAGCATGGACCAGCGCCAGCGCGAATACCTGCTGCGCGAACAACTCAAGTCGATCCAGAAGGAACTGGGCGAAGGCGAGGCGGGCAATGCGGCCGAGATCGCGGAACTGAGGCAGGCCATCGCCGCCGCGCAAATGCCGGAAGAAGTGGAAAAGCAGGCAACCAAGGAACTGACGCGCCTGGAGCGCATGTCCGACGGTTCGGCCGAATACTCGATGGTGCGCACTTACCTTGACTGGCTGATCGAGCTGCCGTGGAAGACGCCGGCAGCGACCGCGATCGACATCGCCGAGGCCAGGCGCATCCTGGGCGAGGACCATTTCGGTTTGGACCTGGTGAAAAAGCGCATTCTCGAATTCCTCGCGGTGCGCAAGCTCAATCCGCAGGGGCACGGGCCGATCCTGTGCTTCGTCGGCCCGCCCGGCGTGGGCAAGACTTCGCTCGGCCAGAGCATCGCCCGCGCGCTGGGGCGCAAGTTCGTGCGCGTTTCGCTCGGCGGCGTGCACGACGAGGCCGAAATCCGCGGGCACCGCCGCACCTATATCGGCGCGCTCCCGGGCAATATCATTCAGGCTTTGAAGAAGGCCGGCACGCGCGATTGCGTGATGATGCTCGACGAGATCGACAAGGCCGGCGCCGGCATCCATGGCGACCCGTCCGCGGCGCTGCTCGAAGTGCTCGATCCGGAGCAGAACAACACGTTCCGCGACAACTACCTCGCCGTGCCCTTCGATCTGTCGCACCTGCTGTTCATCACCACGGCCAACGTGCTCGACACGGTGCCCGGACCGCTGTGCGACCGTATGGAAATCGTGCAGCTTCCGGGCTACACGCAGGAAGAAAAGCTGGAAATTGCGCGCCGCTACCTGGTCAAGCGCCAGCTTGCCGAAAACGGTCTGCTGGCTGCGCAGTTCGACATCTCCGACGCTGCGCTCGCCGCCGTCGTGCGCGACTACACGCGCGAGGCCGGTGTGCGCTCGCTCGAGCGCCAGATCGGCGCCGTGTGCCGCCGCGTCGCGGTGAAAATTGCCGAAGGCGAACTGACGCAAGCGCGCATCGAAGAGTCTGATCTTGCCGACATCCTCGGCCCGGCCAAGTTCGAGAACGAGCTTGCGCTGCGCGTGGCCATGCCCGGCGTGGCGACGGGGCTCGCCTGGACTCCGGTGGGCGGGGACATCCTGTTCATCGAAGCGAGCCGGAACGCCGGCGGCGGCAAGCTGATCCTGACCGGCCAGCTCGGCGACGTAATGAAGGAAAGCGCGCAGGCCGCGCTCACCCTGGTCAAGTCGCGCGCCGCGAGCCTGGGCATAGACGCCGCGGCGTTCGAGCGCAGCGACGTGCACGTGCATGTGCCGGCCGGTGCGATCCCGAAGGACGGCCCCAGCGCAGGGGTGGCGATGTTCATCGCGCTCGCCTCGCTGTTTACCGAGCGCAAGGTGCGCACCGATACCGCGATGACCGGCGAAATCAGTCTGCGCGGCTTGGTGCTGCCCGTGGGCGGAATCAAGGAGAAGGTGCTCGCCGCGATGCGCGCCGGCATCACGCGGGTGATGCTGCCCGCTCGCAACCGCAAGGACCTGGAGGAAGTGCCGGCCGAGGCAAAGCAGAAGCTGGAATTCGTATTCCTCGATGACGTGGATGACGCAGTGCGCATGGCGGTCGAGCCCGGCCACGGCACGGCCTCTGCCACGGACAGCGGCGCAGTTTGATTTTTGTCACGACGGGCAGGCGCGCGCAGCGTAATGTAAATACACGTCAGTGCAGTCCTACATTCATCGACCAGTACAGGAGCAAGATCATGGCTAACCTCACTCGTTGGGATCCGTTCGGTGAAATGGCGCGGTTCGACCCGTTCCGCGACATGAACGATTATTTCAAGGGCTTCATGCTGCGGCCGGTGTTCCAGGGCCTGGAAGCCGAACCCGAGATCAAACTCGAGATCTCGGAAGCGGACAAGGCCTACACGGTCAAAGCGGATGTCCCGGGCGTGAAAAAAGAAGACATCCAGGTATCGATCGACGGCAACCAGGTTTCCATCAGCGCCGAAGTCAAACATGAGAAGGAAGAAAAAGAAGGCAAGAAACTGGTGCGCAGCGAACGCTACTACGGCAAGCAGTTCCGCAGCTTCACGCTCAGCCACGACATCGACGAAGCCAAAGCCGAGGCCGAGTACAGCGACGGCGTGCTGAAGCTGACCCTGCCGAAAAAAGCCGGCACCGAGTCGAAGAAGCTCACGATCAAATAGCAGCGCCAAATAACGGCGATTCGAGATTGACACCAAGCCATGGCGGCCGAATAATCGGCTGCCATGGCTATCCTCAGCGGGCTACTGCAGCAGATCCTGGTACGTCCGCGGCCGGTTCCGCTGTTGATGCTGGACCTGGCTTTCCCCAGTCCCCTGTCCGCCTACCGCTACGCCGAATTCAAGCACTACCTGACGCAGATACCGGGCTCGGTCGTGCTGAGCACCCTGCCCGGCTTCGCGCAGCACCATGCGCTGTTCGCGGCACATCATCCCACTCTCGCGCCGCGGGTGCGCCCGTTCGCGCCCGAGGACCCGCTGCCCGCGAGCAGGCTCGTGTACAACATTTTTCTCAACTCGGCGATCGCCTATCTGCCGCATGTGGCGAGGCAGGGATTGCCGCTGGCAATGACCCTGTACCCGGGCGGGGACTTCGGCATCGGCGATGCGTCAAGCGACGCCAAGCTGGCGCAGCTGTTCGCCTACGAGGGGCTGCGCAAAGTGATCGTGACCCAGGTCGCCACGCTGGAATATCTCAAGGCGAAAGGCTACTACGACGCGGAGCGCGTCGAGCTGGTCTACGGCGGCGTGATCCCGGCAGAGTATTTCGGCGATGCGCCGCAGCGGCCGCGCTACGGCCTGGACAAGGCGACGCTGGATATTTGCTTCGTCGCCTACAAATACATGCCGCAGGGCAGGGACAAAGGCTACGACACCTTCATCGCCGCGGCGCATGCGCTGGCGCAGCGCATCCCCGAAGCGCGCTTCCACGTCGTCGGCAACTACGGCCCCGAAGACATCGACGTTTCCGCCCTGGGCGATGCGATTGTCTTTCATGGCATCAAGCAGACGCCGGAATTCCCGGCGCTCTACGCGGGCATGGATCTGATCGTCTCGCCCAACATCCCGCATCTGCTCGGCGGCGGCAAGACCGACGGCTTCCCCACTGCGGCCTGCGTCGAAGCCACGCTATGCGGCGTAGGCCTGATGTGCGCGGACGTGATGCGGCAGAACATCTATTACGCCGACGGCAGCGAGATCTGCATCGTCGCGCCCGAGGTCGATGCCATCGTCGAGCGCGTACTGCACTACCGCGGCGATGCGCAGGCTTTGGCGAGCCTCGGTGAACTGGGCCGCGCGCGCAGCCGGGCGCTGTTCGATCCCGCGGTGCAGCTCGGCGCGCGCGTGAACATCCTGCGCCAACTGATCCACGGCTAACAAGCCGTAACAAAAGTCATTTTGTTACGGCCGATTTAGGGGAGCACGAGGGGAGGTATCCCCTCGCATTGTTACAGACGTTGGTTTGCGCGCCACTCCGGCTGGTCGTAGCCCAGCGGCACCGGCGGCTGCGTCCAGTGCGCGGGCGTCTCGCCCAGGATCGCCACCGGCCGCAGGTGGCGGATGCGCCCCAGCGGCGCCTGCGTTTCCATGGTCAGCCGCGTTATCTCCTCCGGC
>JAJZUN010000113.1:0-2448 GCA_021848555.1 Pseudomonadota bacterium
GAAGCCTCGCGGCTGGCTCTGGAGGCGGGTGCGGCGGTCGAGGTCGCCGACGCGATCATGCTGGGCACGCGGGCCGGCGAGCTGCTGGCCGATCAGACGGCGCTGGCGCGGATGTCGCAGGCGGCGCTGGCGTTCAGCCGCGCGCACCAGGGCGCCACGGCGCGTAATCTGGCGATCTGCGAGCGGCTGCTGCCGCCGCACTAATCGCCGTCGGAGGCTGTTGCGCGCTACGCGCGCCAACGATGTTTTTCGTGCGGATGAAAAGCGTATCCGCACGAAAAACACGGTTGTGGATAAAGGCAAAAGCGATTTTGGTTTTATTCAAGCCCGGGTACCGTGGCTTTAGTTGGTACCCAGCAGGCGGTTGACCGGCTCCAGGTCTTCCTCGGTAAGCGTGCCCGCCGCGGCCTTGAGTCTGAGGCCGTTCACCAGGGTGTCGTAGCGCGCTTTGGACAGGTCGCGCTTGGTCGAGAACAACTGCTGCTGCGCGTTCAGCACGTCGATATTGATGCGCACGCCGACCTCGTAGCCCAGTTTGTTCGAATCCAGCGCGCTCTGGCTGGAAATCAGCGCCTGCTCCAACGCGCCCACCTGCGCCATGCCGTTGGTGACGCCGAGGTAAGCCTGGCGCGCCGCTTGCGCCGAACTGCGGCGCGCGTTCTCCAGGTCCTGGCGCGCCTTGTCCTGATTCGCGATGGCCTGGCGCACCAGCGCGTTGACGCCGCCGCCTGCATACAGCGGAATCGCAAGCTGCAGTCCGAGGGTACGGCTGATGCTGTCGGTTCCCAGGCTCTGGGTACCGATCGTGCTGATGCTTGCAGAGTTCCTGCCGTAGCTGCCTACCATGTTGAGCGAAGGGTAGTGGCCGGCACGGCTGCGCTCGATCTCCCGCGTGGCGATCTCCAGCCCGGCCTGCTGGATGCGCACCGCGAAGTTCTGGTCCTCGGCGCTGGCGACCCATTGCTCCATCGCGCTGGGCTTGGGTGCGCTGAGTTCGATCGACGGTTTGAGCGGGATAAGCCTTTCGGGAAACTTGCCGATGATCTGCTGCAGCGCGCTCTTCTTGATTTCGAGGTCGCTCTGCGCGGCGATTTCCTGGCTGGCGGAAAGGTCGAATCGCGCCTGCGCCTCGTGCGTGTCGGTGATCGTCGCCGTGCCCACCTCGAAATTGCGCTTGGCTTGCGCCAATTGCTCGGAAATGGCGGTCTTCTGCGCCTGGATGAAAGCCAGGCTATCCTGGGAAGAAAGCACATCGAAATAAGCCTGGGCCACGCGCACGATCAGATCCTGCGCCACCTGCGCGAACACGGCTTCGGCCTGCGCCACCTTGAAACCGGCTTCCTTGTACACCATGATGTTCTGCCAGTTGAACAAAGGCTGGGTCAGCTGCACGCTGTAGCCGTTGGTGTTGCCTTCGCGCTTCGAGGGCGGCACCGCACCGCGGAAATCGATGTCGATGTTGTTCATCTGGGTGAACCCGCTGGCGTTTATCGTGGGCAGCAGCGGCGCCAATCCCAGCGGCAGAAATTCGAGGCCCGCATCGCGCGCGGCCCGCGCCGAGGCGTACACCGGGTCATTGGCGCGTGCCTCGCGGTAGGTCTGCAGGAGATCCGCGGCCAGGAGCGGCTGGCTGAACGCAAGTAGGGCGAGGAAAATCGCATGTCGTTTCATGTCGGGCTCAATATCTGGGCATCGTGGGTTCGACCTGGTCGGCCCAGGCATTCACCCCGCCCTGCAGGTTGTACAGATTGGAAAAACCGTTGCGCTCCAGGAATACACCCACTTGGTAACTGCGTGCGCCGTGATGGCAGATCACCACGGTATCGATCTCGCGATCGAGTTCCTGCACCCGCGCCGGGATGGTGTTCATCGGCGCCAGCACCGACCCGCCGATGTGGCAGGTCTGGTATTCCCACGGCTCGCGCACGTCCAGCAGAACCGGCGGCTTGCGGCCCTCGTCGGCCAGCCATTGCTGCAGGCTTTGCGGCGTGATCTGCGTCATGGTCAGAAGCTGAAGCGCTCGCCCTCGAGCGCGTTCATCAGCGGCGCGATTTGCGTCTCCAGCAGGTCGATGGAGTTGTACACCCCTTCGCCGGTGCAGATGACCATCCGGGCTGCCATCACCGGCGGATTGCCGACGACTGCGAACAGGCGAGCGCCGGGTTTCATCTGCTGCAGCAGTTGCTGCGGCAGCGCCGGCGTCGAGCCGGTGAGCACGATGATGTCGTAGGGCGCGTGCTTGGTCCAGCCGCGCGCCGCGTCGCCGAGTTCCACCGTTACATTGGTCACGCCGGCACGGCGCAGGTTGGCCTCGCCCGAGGCCTTGAGTTCCGGGCGGATCTCCACGCTGTAGACATGCTGCGCGAGGCGTGCCAGCAGCGCTGTGAAATAGCCGGAACCGGTGCCGATTTCCAGCACCTTGTCGGTCGGCTTCACCGCCAGTGCCTG
>JAJZUN010000113.1:2458-7812 GCA_021848555.1 Pseudomonadota bacterium
CTTCCAGCTTGGGCTGCCACATGCACTCGCCTTGCCCTATGGGGATCTCCAGATCGGAGAAGGCGAGCAGGCGATAGGCGGGAGGCGCAAAGTCCTCGCGCCTGACCGCGTAGAGCAGGTCCAGCACTTGCTGGTCCAGAACCTCCCAGGGGCGGATCTGGTATTCGATCATGTTCAGACGGGCTTGGTCGACGTTCATGGCAGACATGGCAGATCGGCTCGCACAAGTAGTTTGACAAGTGTGGATTTTAGCATCGTTTGCGCGGCTTCCTTGTGACGCTTGTCACATACCGCGCGCCGCATCGGCGGCCCTGCCGGACCCGAACCTATTCTGCGCCCAGTGCGCAAGATCGTCCAGATAGGTGTAGATGACCGGGACCACCACCAGGGTGAGGAGCGTGGAGGTGATGATGCCGCCGATCACGGCGTGCGCCATGGGCGCGCGCTGCTCCGAGCCCTCGCCGATACCGAGCGCGAGCGGAATCATGCCGAACACCATGGCGAAGGTGGTCATCAGGATAGGCCGCAGTCGGATGCGCCCGGCCTCGAGGATGGCCGGGGTGCGGCCCTGCCCGCCTTTGCGCAATTGATTGGTGAAGTCCACCAGCAGGATCGCGTTCTTGGTCACCAGGCCCATCAGCATGACGAAACCGATGATCGAGAAAATATTCAGCGTGGAGCGCGCGATCAGGAGAGCGAGCAGCACGCCGATCAAGGACAGCGGCAGCGACATCATGATCGCCACCGGCTGCAGGAACGAGCCGAACTGGCTGGCCAGGATCAGATAGATGAAGATGATCGCCAGCAGCAGCGCCGACAGGGCGTAGCCCATGGTTTCCTGGATGTCTTTGGTCGAGCCGCCCATGACGAAGCGATAGCCCGGCGGCAACGCAATCCCGGCCAGGCGCGCCTTGATTTCGTTGCCCAGGTCGCCGGCCGGCCGGTCGAGGGCGTTGGCGGTGACCAGGACCTCGCGCGTCAGATCCTTGCGGTTGATCTGCGTCGCACCCAGGGTGGGCACGAAATCGGCGACCTGGCGCAGCGCCACCATTTTCGGGTTGCCATCGGCGCCCAGCTGATTGCTGGCGATGTAGATGCGCTCCAGATCTCCCCGGTTTTCGCGCTCCGTCTTGGGCAGGCGCACCTTGACGTCATAATTCTCGTCGTCGGGGGCTTTCCAGCTCGAGATGGCTTCGCCCGCCAGGAGCGGCCGCAGCGCTTCGCCGATTTTGCCGACGCCGACGCCGAGGTCGCTCGCCAGCTCGCGCTTGATGCGCACGGCCACGGTGGGCTTGGCGGCCTTGAGGCTGGAATCGATGTCCACCAGGCCGTGGATCGAGCGCATGACGCCCTTTACTTCGCCCGAGAGCTTTTCGATTTGCCCCATATCCGGTCCCTGTACCGAAACCTGCAGCGGCTTGCCGCTGCTCACCGGGGTGTAGACGCCGACATTGGTCACCTCCACACCGGCAATCTGCGCGAGGCGCGCACGCATCGGCTTCTGCAACTGCTTCTGGTTCGCCGCGCGCAGGCCTCGATCCAGCAGCTTGACGAATATGGTCGCGTAATTCTTGCCCGGGGTGGTTCCGGTGTTGACCGTGGCGTAGGTGTAAATCACCTCGGGGAATTCGCGCAGCGCCGCCTCGGCCTGTCGGGTCTTGGCCTGGGTGAACTCGAGCGATGATCCTACCGGCGTATTCATCTGCACCATGATTTCCGCAAGGTCCGCCTCGGGCACGAATTCCGAGCCGATTCTCGGCACCAGGGCGAACGCGCCGAGAAAGCTCGCCAAGGCGATGGCGAGCACGCTTTTCCGGTGCGCGAGCGCCCAGGCGAGCAGGCGCGAGTAATGCACGCTGAAGCGCTGCAGCGACTGTTCGTTCCAGGTCAGCATGCGCGCGAACCAGCCCTTGCCGTGCACGCCGTGGGCGGCCGGGTCGTACCACACCGAGGACAGCATCGGGTCGAGGGTGAAGCTGACGAACATCGACAGCAGCACGGCTGCCGCCACGGTGATGCCGAACTGGTGGAAGAACCGCCCGATGATCCCGCCCATGAAACCCACCGGCAGGAACACCGCGACGATGCTGAAGGTGGTGGCCATCACCGCCAGGCCGATTTCCTGGGTGCCGTCCAGCGCGGCATCGTGATGGCTCTTGCCCATGGCGAGGTGGCGCACGATGTTTTCGCGCACCACGATGGCGTCATCGATCAACAGGCCCACGCACAAACTCATCGCCATCAGCGTCAGCATGTTGATGGTGAAGCCAAAGACATACATGACGAGGAAGGTGCCGATCAGGGAAATCGGCAGCGTGAGCCCGGTAATCACCGTGCTGCGCCAGGAATTGAGGTACAGGAACACGACCAGGATGGTCAGCGCGGCGCCTTCGAGCAGGGTGCGCTTGACGTTGTTGACCGAATTGCGGATGCCGAGCGAGGTGTCGCGCACTACCTCCAGCTTCACGTCGTCCGGCAGCTGCTTCTTGAGCGCGGCCACCGCTTCCATGACGTTGTCCACGGTTTCGATGGTGTTGGCGTTCTGCGCTTTGATGATATCCAGCGATATGACCCGCTTGCCGTTCACCAGCGCCGCGCTTTCCTCCTCCTCCTGGCCGTCGACAGCGCTGGCGACCTGGGACAGATAGACCGGCTGACCGCCGCGGCGCGCGACGATGATGCGGTTGAACTGATCGGGCTGGGCAATGCGCCCCTGCACCTGAACCAGGGTTTCGGATTCGCCCGAGGTGACGGCCCCGGCCGGCAATTCCTGGTTTTCGCTGCGCACCGCGGCGATCACCTGGTCGATGCCCACGCCCAGGGATTCCATTTCCGCGGGCTTGAGGAAGATCTGAATCTCGCGCTTCACCCCGCCTACCAAGGTCGTCTGCCCGACGCCGCGCGCGTTCTCGATGCGCCGTTTGATCACCTGGTCGGCCAGCGTCGTCACCTCGCGCAACTGCCGGCTGTCGGAACGCACCGCGAGCGACATGATGGGCAGATCGTCGGGATTGAAGCGCGTGATGCGCGGCTCCTTCACTTCCTTGCGGAACCCGACTTTGACCACGGCCACCTTCTCGCGCACGTCCTGCGCGGCGAGCGCCGGATCGACGCTGAGGTCGAACTCCGCGACCACCACCGACAGGCCTTCGTAGGAACGCGAAGACAGCGTCTTGATGCCGCTGATCGTGTTGACCGCCTCCTCGATCTTGCGGCTCAGGTCGGTCTCGACGCTTTCGGGGGAAGCGCCGGGATACTCCGTCACCGCCACCACTACCGGGAAATTCACCTCCGGAAACTGGTCCACCGACAGGCGTTGGTAGGAGAACAGGCCCAGCACCAGGAAAGCCGCCATCATCATGGTGGCGAATACGGGGTTGCGGATGCTGATGCGGGTGAACCACATGAGAGGGAATCCTTATGCGCCGCTCATTTGCGCGCGGCGACGACCTTGACTTGGGTGCCGGGTTTGAGCGTCCCCAGATTGGCCCGCACTACCGTGCTTTGCGCATCCAGCCCATCGAGGATCTGCACCAGTCCCTCGTCCTCGTTCCTCAAGCCCAGCGTGACCTGGCGCAGTTCGAGCCGGCCGCCGACGAGGGCGAATACCTGCGCCTTGCCGGAGGCCTCCTGCACCGCGGAGACCGGGACGACCAAGGCTTGGGCGACCCGGCTCAAAGTGACGCTGCCCCGGGCGAACATGCCGCCTTTGAGCGCGCCGTCGGGGTTGGGCAGCATGGCGTAGACCAGGATAGAACGCGAACCGGTCTGGGTCGCGGGGTTGATGCGGTCGATACGGCCGAGGAAATCGCGCCCGCCGAAACCTTCGACATGGAAACTCACCTCCTGGCCGACGCGGATGCTAGGAATGTCGCTTGCCGGCACCGCCGCCTCGACCTCCATTTCGGACAAGTCCACCAGGGTCAGGATCTTGCCGTCTATCGGCAGCTTTTCTCCCGCCTGGGCGTGGCGCTGCGAAATAATGCCGGCCTGGGGCGCGGTGACGACGGTGTCGGCAAGCGCCTTCTTTGCGACTGCGACCTGCGCCTCGATTGCCCTCAGCCGGGCATCCGACACCTGGTAGTTGCTGCTCACGTTGTCAAACGCGTTCTGCGAAATGAAATTCTGCTTCAGCAGCGCCAGATTGTTGGCGCGGTTCTTGTCGGCGAGCGCGAGCTGCGCGCGGGCGGCTTCGAGGTCGGCGGTCTTTTCGTCCAGGCGCGCCTGCGCGTCCTGGGTGTCGATGCGTGCGAGCACCTGGCCGCTCTTGACGCTCTCGCCCTCGCGCACCAGGATGGTCTTCAGTTCACCCGCGACCTTGGCCTTGACCGTGGTCCAATTGTGCGGCGCGAGCGTCCCGGTGATGGAAATGCCGAGGCGCAACTCGCGCGTCTGCGGCTCGACCAGATCGCTGGCCGCGAATTCGATTACCGCAGGCAAGGCCGCGGCTTGCGCCAAGGCGGCGCTTTTCGCGTGGTTGAGCGTAATCGCGGCGTAGGCCGCGGCAAGGAGGCCCGCCGCCAGCAGCCACCATAGCCTATTTTTTCTTGCCAGCATGTCTCTTCTCCTGCGCCTGCGGTTTCGCCAGGCTGTGCAACAACATTTCCAGATAGCTGTCCAGGTAGCGCTCCGGCTGCAGCTTTTCATGCTCGCAGCAGGCGAAGGAATGGCGCCAAACCGAGAGCATGATCAATGGTGCCAGAGCCACGTGCACCAGGTGGTCGATATCGACTTCGCGGAATTCGCCCGCGTCGCTGCCGCGTTGCAGGACCTGCCGGAACAGCGCGTGCGCCCGCAGGATCACTTCCTGGTAATAGAATTCGGCGAGGTCGGGGAAGTTGCCCGCCTCCGCGATGACCAGCTTGGGCAGCCCCGTGATTTTGCTCGAGCCGGTCTGCTCCCACCAGCCCCGCACCAGTTGACGCAGCAGGTCGCTGGAGTTGCCGGGGAAGTTTTCCACCAGCGCTTCGCCATGCTGCAGCATCGGCAGCATATTGCCGCGTACCACTGCCTTGAACAGGTCTTCCTTGTTTTCGAAATACAGGTACAGCGTGCCTTTGCTGACGCCGGCGCGTGCGGCGACGTCGTCCAGGCGCGTCGCGGCAAAGCCGCGCTCGACGAACAAATCGAGCGCTGCGACGATGATTTCCTCAGGGCGCGCATCCTTGCGGCGCGCCCAGCGGGGCTGCGGTTTTTTCTCGGGGGCGTTCATGGGATTGCTTATAACTGACCGGTCAGTAATATATATGTTCCCAGCCGGCAGGTCAACCGTTTCCCGCCGCTTGCGGCGCAGGCATGCATTCGGGACCGGTCTTGGGTGCGGACGGGGGCGTGGCGCTTGCAGAAGATCGGAA
>JAJZUN010000114.1 GCA_021848555.1 Pseudomonadota bacterium
GGCAGCGACCTTGTCGACCATGGCCGTGCCGCAGATGATCAAACACGGCTACTCCAAGAGAGTCGCCACCGGCGTGGTCACCGTTGCCGGCACGCTGGCGATCATGATTCCCCCCAGCATCGCTTTCGTGCTGTACGGCATCATCACCGAGACCTCGATAGGCAAGCTGCTGATCGCCGGCATCATTCCCGGAATACTCACCGCGGTGATGTATTGCCTGGGCGTCCTGATCTGGAGCAAGGCGGCGCCGGAAAGCATGCCGCCTTCGACCAGCATGTATTCCTGGAAGGATCGCGTCGATTCGCTCAAACCGCTTTGGCCGTTTCTTATTCTTGCCTCGATAGTGATCGGCTCGATGTACGGCGGATTGGCGACACCCACCGAGGCGGCCGCATTGGGGGCCTTCGGGTCCCTGGTCATCCCGATTGCCCTAGGCCGCATGTCGAAAGCGGACTTTTCACTGGCGGTGTCGAGCGCCATACGATCGACCACCATGATATTCACCATCATCATCGGCGCCATGATTTTCGGCTATTTCCTGACCATTACCGAATCCACTCAGCATTTGATCGGCTATATCGGCGGCTTACAGGTCGACCGCTGGTGGATCATGATTGCGATCGTCGTGCTGTACCTGATACTCGGCTGCGTAATGGATCAGGTGGCGATCATCCTGGTCACCTTGCCGATGGTGTTTCCCTTGATCATGCATCTGGGGTTCGACCCGATCTGGTTTGGTGTCATTTGCACGAAGACGGCCGAGATCGGCATGGCGAGCCCGCCGGTGGGGATGAATGCCTTCGTGGTGAGCGCTACGACCAAAGTTCCCCTGGAGGATGTTTTCAAAGGGACATGGCCATTGCTCGCGATGGATGTGGTCTCCCTGGGGGTGCTGCTGGCGTTCCCGCTGCTTTCGACCTGGCTGCCCTCGACGATGGTGGGTTGATACGCCGGCAATGCGGATCGCGCGGCCGGCGCATGCGCTCACCCGATCAGGCGCAGGGCGCTTTCGCGCAAAGACCTCAGCATCGCGGCCGATGCTGCCATCCGGCAGGCATGCTGATCGACCGGCGTTGGCCGGACAAACAGTGACAGGCGAAGGGGAAAACATGGAAAGCAAAGATCTGCTGTTGGAAAAACAGGGCCGCGTCGCGGTGCTGACGCTGAACCGGCCGGACAAGATGAATGCCATCAACACCGATATGCGCGCGCAACTTCCTTTGGCCCTGCAGGAAGTGCAGGACGACGACGGCATAAGGGCGCTGATCATCACCGGCGCGGGCCGCGGATTTTGTTCCGGCGCCGATGTGGCCGCTCAGGCCGCCAAGGCCGCGGCGCCGCAGGACGCGGCCAGCCGCAGCACCGTACTGAAGCTGGTGGGCGAACTCATGCTCGGCTTCGAAAACATCAACAAGCCTGTGATCGGGGCAATCAACGGCATTGCCGCGGGCATAGGTTTGACCCTCACCCTGGCATGCGACATCCGCCTCGCCTCCAGCAAGGCGCGGTTCTCGGCGATTTGGGTGAAGCGGGGACTGATCGCCGACGGCGGCGCCACGCTGTTGCTGCCCTTGGTGGTAGGCATGGAGAGGGCGTTGGAGCTGTCATTCACCGGCGACATCATCGACGCGAACGAAGCCGAGCGCATAGGTCTGGTTTCCCGAGTCGTTCCGCATGAAGACTTGATGAACCGCGCGCAGGAGCTGGCGGAAAGGATAGCGAACGGTCCGCCGATTGCCGTGGAATTGGTAAAGCGTTTGATGTGGGAAAACATTCGCAATCGCTGGCGCGAGCAACTGCTGCTCGAAACCTATGCCCAGAATGTCTGCCGCACGACCCAGGACCAGAAGGAAGCGGTGCAGGCTTTCTTGGAAAAGCGCGAACCGCAGTTCAAAGGCCTGTAGCGGCGCAACGACCGGAGGCCTGCTCCGGTGGAGAGGGTCGATTGGGCAATTTCGGAGTGCGAAATTGGAACATGGCGCAGCGCTTGACGGGGGCAGATAATGAAAACGTCTCGAGCATTGTCGAATGCAGAATCGCACAGGTAGTGACCAGATGCGATGCGATCGACCACGTGGTCATTGGTGATTGACCTTGATGATTTAGGCTACTCAAAGGAAGGAGCGTCTCGATGAAATCATTCGTGCACTTGCTGGGCCGGCTGTCCTTGGGATTGTTGATCGGCGGAATCGGGGCAACCCAGGCGCAAGAGACCATCACCCTCAAGTTCGCCAGCCCCTATCCCGTAGGCCACCCCTCCTACGTCATGGCCAAGGAATATATCGAGGATATCCAGAAGCTGACCAACAACAGGGTGAAGATTTCCTACTTTCCCGCAGAGCAACTGGGCAAGGCCAAGGACATGCTGACGGTGTGCGGAAAAGGCGTCGCGGATTTTTGCCAGGTCCACATTACCTACTTTTCCGGCCAGTTGCCCTATAGCAACATCGTCGTGCTGCCGTACTGGACCACGGCTACCGAAGGAACGGAGATCTTCCAGCACATGCTGGACAACAGTCCCGAACTGCAGGAGGAATTCCACAAATACGGCGTAAAAGGCCTGGCGGGAACGACGACGCCGACCTATGACGTCGCCACGGTGAAAAAGCCCGTGCGCAAGATTGAAGATCTGAAAGGGCTGAAGCTGAAAACCGCCGGCGGGGTTTACGACAGCATCGCGAAGCGCTACGGCATCGTGCCGGTGAGCATACCCGCCACGGAAACCTACGAAGCCGTTCAGCGCGGGGTTGTCGACGGAGTGGTTTTCAACTATCCGAGCATCAGGTCCTACCACCTGGACGATCTGATCAAATACATAACCAATGGCATGCGTTGCGGCGGCTACCCGGGAGCCATCGTGATCAATGAGAAGGCGTGGCAAAAACTGCCCAAGGATGTGCAGGAAGCCGTCATGAAAGCCAGCCGGACTTCAGTGGAGCGGGAAGGCAAGCGCTGGGACGACCTGCATCTGGAGGTTATGAAGCAGTTCAAGGACAAGGGCATACAGGTTTATGACCTGACGCCGGAACAACGGCTTGCCTGGAGAAAGTCGCTGGACGGCATCGGCGAGGAATATGTCGCCGAGATGGAGAAGAGAGGGTTCTCCAAGACGAAGAAAGTGTTCGAGGACTTCAAGAAGATCGCCGCGAAAGTCGCAAAGTAGGCGAATCGACCACCCCCGGCCGGTTCGGGGGTGGCTGCGGAGGCTGGCGGATTCGGCCGTTTCCTGAGCGCCAGGGCGCGCGGGCTTAGCGGCGCTTGCGCACCGCTTTGTGCGCGGCTTTGTGCGCGTTTTTTTTCCGCGCTTTCGGCTGCTGCGCGACTGCGATCTCCTCGCCGCTCCGGCCTTCGAGCTTGGGCTCGACGTTGTCGCGGATCCACTTCGGGTCCCACCACTCCACCGGCAATACGGCGACCCCGTCCAGATAGATCCCGTAGTGCAGATGGTCGCCCGCGGCCAGGCCGGTCTCGCCGGTGTTGCCGAGGATCTGCTTTTGCTTCACCGGATCGCCGGCCTTGACGGCTATGGAACTCAAGTGGCCATACAGCGTAAACAGCCCCAGGCCGTGATCGAGGATGACGGTGTTGCCGTAAATCCCCAGGTCGCCGGTGAAGGCGACCGCGCCGCTGTTGGCGGCCTCGACCGGATAATGCTTGGTGACGGACAGGTCGTAGCCGAGGTGAAAGGCGGTGTCGATGGGTTCGCCGTTGTAGGTATAGGTTCGCTCGTCGGCGAAATTGGCTTCGACCTTGGAGTTGCTCAGCTGGCTGAACGCGCCCGTCCAGAGCATCGCCGGCGTGGCTTGCTTGGTGATGGCGGCGATCTTGTCTTCGTTCTCCTTCCTGAGTTTCTTGTTGACGGCGACGAAAACCTCTTTCGGCGTCCCCTGGCGCGCGCCGACATCGGTTAGCAGGGGCACGATCTTGTTCTGCAGAAAGTTGTCCGAGATCGCGATGGTGCTCTTCCGGTACTTTACGTCCTTGAGCTCGTAGGCGAGCGGCATTTCCCTGGTATTGCCGGCCTTGTCGGTTGCCACCAGCCGGGCCCTCGCTTCCGGCGGCACGTTATAGGCGTGCGCGAAAAAGGCGAGGCTGTGATCTGCGTGCCCTTTTATCTGCCCCTGGAAACCGGGGAAGAAATAATCGCCTATCCTCACCCCGCTCGTCGCCGTATCCGCGGACGCTTTGTAGACGACCACGCCGACGCCGCCGAAGTTGACGTAGCGGTCATCGGCGAGGAGCTCGATCGTGGGCGGCGTGACATCGATGGTGAGATTCTTCTGCATCACCGCCTCGTTGCCGTTGAAAAAATTCCACAGCGAGGCGTCGCGCGCGACGACGCGCAGGACTGCGGGGCCTTCCTTGACGCCGGCAAGCTTGGCCGGCAAAGCGAGAGTGATCTTCTTCTCGGCGAGCGGCTGGGCGTACTGCTCGGAGGCCAGGGTGTGCTCGGTGCCGCCCATCGAGAGCGTCGCGCTGACCGACTTCAATCCGGCGCCCGGATCGGAGACGACGATCTCCATGGGCGCGAGGCCAAGCGCATCGGCTTGCGGTAGTTTGATCTGCGGCGCTTGCCGCTCGAAGCGCGGCGCGAGGTAGTAGGCGGCGCCGACAAGGCCGATGATGACCACCAAAGCAGCGAAAACAATCGCCGGCAATCTTCTTGCGGGTCGTGCGGATTCCAAGTTGCTCATGCTGGACAGGTCGAATTAAGTAGTGAGGGTGGGAAAACGAGGTGCGCATTATCGCGCGATTGGGGTTCGCACGCATGCAAAAACCGATCTGCGCCGCCGCAGCGGGGACCAGCGCGGCGGATTTGCCCGGGCGCGCACGCCAGGATCAGGCGATTCGAATCGGCAGCGCCGGAGGGGGATAGGCTTGAGAACCAACAGGGACGCGGCGTTCCGGGCGATGACTCATCCGCTCCCGGGCGAACCGGGCCTGCGCACGCGCAAATGCAGCAGCTGGCAGCCGGCCGCGGGCGCCAGCCCGTCGGCGCGGTTGGCAAAATAGCGCAGCGCCTGTTCGCCGGCGGAAATGTCCTCGACGATCTCAAAGCCGAGCGATTCGACTTGTGCACGCAGCTTGTTCGGGTCTAGCTGTCCGATGATCGGTTCGCCCAGCCGGGCGGCAAGCATGGACACCCAAGCCAGGGCTGTGCGCTGGTCCTTGGCGATCCAGTCCTTTGGCAGGGAATAATCCACCACCGCTTCGCTGCCGGGAGCAGCGTGTTGCGCTATCGAGCGCAGGGTGCCCAGCGTGGCTTGCGGCGTAAGGTAATGGGTCGTGCCCAGCCATGAAAACACGGCCGGCCGGTCCGCCCGGTAGCCGCTGGCCTGCAACGCAGCGAACAGCTCTTGCCGTTCGAAATCGACAGCGACGAATTCCAGGTTTTGCGGCAGCGCCACACCCAGCGTAGCGAGGCGCCGCCGTTTCGAGGACTGGGTGGCCGGATGATCCAGTTCGAAAATGCGCAGCGCATACGAATCCAGCCCGGCGCCGACAATCACATACTGCTGAACGCCGGTCTCGACGCTTCTGGCCAGCACCTCCTCGGCAAAGCGGCTGCGCGCCAGCACTTGCGCAACCACCGGCGCCATGCCTCGGAGCAGCCAGCCGAATACGAAATCGTTGGCGATGCGGCTGGACAGCACGGCTTGCCAGCCCTTGCTGGTCATCGCGATCGCAAACGGGTCTTCAAACACGCGGTCTTGCGCATACAAGTAGTGGCTGGCGCGAAACGCTGCCGCTACGTCGGCCGTTCTGCTGCCTTGACCGGATTTCATGGCTTCCCCGTGTGAAACTCGACTCGGTGCCGGAGCATGGCGCCGCGCAATGGCGACCCGTGTCTGTCGCGCCTCAGGCGCCGGCCATCGCTTCGATGCGCTCGGCGATCGCGACGCGGCCGTCGCTCGCGCGCAGCCGCTGCGCGGCGGCGGCGCGCGCTGCGCCCGGCAGCGCCAGCGCCGCCTGGATCGCTTCGGTCATTTGGCTTGCAGTGATCTTCTCCATCGGCACCGGCCGCGGCGCGATGCCGGCGAGGTGCAGCCGGTGCGCGTGATGGAACTGGTCGAGAATCAGCGGCAGCAGCACTTGCGGCACACCCGCGCGCAGCGCCTGCGCGGTCGTGCCCGAACCGCCGTGATGCACCACCGCTGCGGTGCGCGGAAACAGGAGCGCATGCGGCGCATCGCGCACCACACGCCAGCCCTTGGGCAGCGCGCCCGCGCCGATCCCGGCCCAGCCGGCGCCGACGATGCAGCGGCGGCCGGTGGCGGACACCGCCTCGGTGATCATGCTCTCTACGCGGTTCGTGCCCGCGCCCGACATGCTGCCGAAGCCGACGAACACCGGCGGCTCGCCTTCCGCGAGCCATGCGTCGAGTTCGGGATCGAGCGGCGCCGGATCGTCGAAGAAAATGAAATTCGCGTAAGGGTAGCGCCCATT
The DNA here is from genome assembly GCA_021848555.1 of Pseudomonadota bacterium. Next base: position 6,448 of record JAJZUN010000114.1, read on the forward strand.
CCATAGCGGGTCCGGCGGGAACAGGGTCTCGTCCGCGGCCACCATCAGCGGGTTGTCCTCGAAAACGTGCTCCCTGACCCCGTTCACCGGCGGCAGGCTGAAGCCCGCGCGCATGGTGTTCACCGTTTCCAGCAGCAGCTTGTCGCCGAGGAGGCGGTTCGCGCGCCAAAGCAGATCGTTCATCCAGGCAGGCAGGCCGTGCCAGGGAATGCTCGTAGGCGGATGCTGGCTCGACGGCAACAGGCAGGTTGTGTAGAGCACGCCGAGTACCGGCAGGCGCAGATGTTCGGCAACCGTGGGGGCGATCAAGGCCAGCCCGCCCCAGATGATGGCGTCGGCCTCGCCGCAGGCGTGTTTGAGCTGCTGCGCGCCGGGGACCAGTTGCTCCTTGAACGCACGGTTCATTTCCTTGATGATCTTCACCGGGTTTCCGGTCATCATCAGGCCGTTGGCGGCGAGAAATGCCTGTACGTCTACGCCCAGCGGCGCGAAATCGAAACCCAGGCCTTGCACCCAGCTCTCGAAGTTCGGCGGCGCGGCGACGACGGGACGATGGCCGCGCGCGGTCAGCGTTTGCGCGAGCGCGAGCATGGGCTGCACATCGCCGCGCGAGCCGACCGAGGCGAGCACCACGCGCAGAGACCGGTTCGATTTCACTTGTTCTCTCCTGTCTAGACGTAGTTGTTCGTTGTAGAAGGTATCAGCAGAAACGTGCGCATCTCGCCCTTGCCCTGGATCGGTATCGCACCGCGCGGCGTAAGCGCAAAACCGGACTGCAGCAGCTCCGCGGTCGCCTCACTGCAATGAACCGTGCCGGGTACGCCGTGCGACTCCATGCGGCTCGCCGTGTTGACCGTGTCGCCCCACATGTCGTAGATGAATTTCTTGCGCCCGATCACGCCGGCCACCACCGGGCCGGAATTGAGTCCGATGCGCAGCGCCAGCGCCTCGCCGGTTTCGGCGGCGATGCGCTCGACCGCCGCGAGCATGTCGTGCGCCATGCGCGCCGCGGCGGGCGCGTGATCGGCGCGGCGCTCGGGAAGTCCGGCCGCGGCCATGTAGGCATCGCCTATGGTCTTGATCTTTTCGAGGCCGTGCTTTTCGGCCAGGGCGTCGAACGCGGAGAAAATGCGATCGAGCAGGCGCACCAAGTCCTGCGGCGATTTGTTCGCCGACAGCGGCGTGAAGCCGACGATGTCGGCGAACAGCACCGTGACATCGGAACTGTGGTCGGCGATGGACTCGGGCGATGTCTTGAGCCGTTCGGCGATGGCGGCAGGCAGGATGTTGAGCAGCAGCCGCTCGGAGCGCTCGCGCTCCTGCCCGACCAGGCGCATGGCGATGAATTCGCGCCGCGCCG